>CAZBAY010000263.1:0-5622 GCA_964489945.1 uncultured Planctomycetia bacterium | reverse complement strand
TCATCTTGAGCACCGAAAAGGGCGAGATGCCCGTCCTCCTCAAGAACGTCAAGGATATCCGTTACGACGATCCCGAGCAAAGCATGATGCAGATCGCGGCATCGTTTGAAAAAGACGGCAAGTTCGGGGAGGCTCTGGCGTACTATGACAAGGCGCTGGAGTTGAACCCCAACCTCAGCGAGGCGCGGCGCGCTTCGTCGGGATTGAGGAACCGGTTCGTCGCGATCCAGTCCGAGGGGCCGCGTGAGGAAGTGGAAAAACAGCAGATGATCTTCGAGGCCTGGGACAAGGGCAAGGGCGTCGGCGAGGTCATCAAGGAAAAGCAGGTGGAGCATTCGAAGGCCCTGCGCACGGGCCTCGGGGTCGGCCTCGAGAAAAAAGGGGATTGGGTGCGGTTCGCCTATGTCGATTCTAAGCTGTCCGCGGGCCTGGCGGGGCTCCGGAAGAACGACCGCCTCGCCTCGATCGACGGTCAGTCACTGCGGTATCAGGCGGTGGACGTCGTGACAAAAAAAATGCTCGTGCCGCGATACTCCAATTTTACTCTGGAGATCGAGCGCGATATTTTCATACCGGCGGAAGCGGGGAGCCGCTCGTCGCTGCAGGCGCTGGGAGTGAAGCTCAAGCTGGAATATGAGGGGTTGAAGGTCGAGTCCGTCAAGAAAGGAAGTCTTGCGGAGTCGGCGGGGCTAAAAAAGAAAGATTTTGTGATAGGCATCAATGGTGAAATGACGCGCTACTTGTCTTTGAAGAAGGCGGCGCAGATCATCGAGCGTCCCCAGGAAGAGGACCGGATCGTGATCGCGGTCCGGCGTGCGGCGATCCTAACGAGGAAATAAGATGGCCAATAATATGAGTTTTATCCGTAGAACACGGTATTTTGTCGAGCGCGGGTTCCAGCTTCGCTTTGCCCGCGTCGTCATTCTTTTCGCGTTCGTTTCATCGGTTTTCACGGGACTCACGATCTTTTACACGACGTTCATGATGCTCGGGGAGAGGCTCGCCGACGTGTACCCGCAGGGAAGGCTCGCCGAGATCTTTAGGAACGCGCATCTCGCGCTCTTCGTAGATCTCATCGTCATCCTCCCCTTTATTTTTTATGGGTCGCTGGTTTTTTCGCACAGGGTAGCGGGGCCGCTCCCGAAAATTTACAATACGCTCCGGCAGATCGGACAGGGCAACTTTGATATTCATTTGGTGCTCAGAAAAAAAGACGAGCTGAAGGATCTAGCGGAAGTGATCAATCAGATGGCCAAGGACCTCAAGGAAAGAGAAAAGAAAAAATGAGGAAAGTTCCCCGGTGGGTCAGCTGACCCGTTGGGATTCCCCACCACTTTTTGAACAAAAAGGGAGAGATCTTCTCTTCACAGGGAAGGTCTCTCCTTATTTTTGGGAAGGTTCTAGGACCGATTATAATGCGTCTAACTCTATTAATAATATGTACTTACAGAGAGATAATCGTCGATTGATGCTATTCGAGACAGGGCGTCTCGCTTTTATCAAAAGTATGCAAAGAAATATTTTTTTAAATACTCTTGACACTTTTGCCCCTCTGGTGTATATTCTCCCCAAGATAACCCAAAAAGTGGGGGAAAGTGGAGGAAGGCGCAAATGTTCTACGGGGAGCATGAACACAGCATCGATCGCAAGGGACGCCTTATCATCCCCTCTAAATTCAGAGAGATCTCAAAGGAGCATTATGTTGAACGATTTTTTGTCACTCGAGGCCTTGATACGTGTTTATTTGTATTCGCGGAGGATGAATGGAAGAAGCAGGAAGCCCGATTCAAATCGCTTCCCTTCACGAACTCCGAAGCGCGGAACTTCAACCGCCTCTATTTCTCGGGCGCCTGTGAGGCTGCCTGCGATAAGCAAGGGCGGATTTTAGTACCGGAGTATTTAAAGGATTTCGCGAAGATCAAGCGGGACGTCGTCGTCGTGGGCGTCTCGAACCGCATCGAGATCTGGTCGAAGGAGATCTGGCATGAGTTCTATAAGAACACCAAGGATTCCTTTGAGAAGATCGCCGAGAACATGTTCGGGAACATGGAGAATCCGCCGACCCTTTAATGGCATGGCTGAACAAGTCCGCCATGCGCTTGGGCGGACGGAGGAGCGACCGATGAAGAAGTTGATGAGAAATGAAGTGTTCGAGGGGCTGATGCAAGGCTCCTCCGGACATTCGACGGGCGATTCCATCGAGAACTTCAAGCGGCGGCGCGCGCTGCCGACGTTCTCGTCGCTGGACATGAGCTCGCGTCTTTTTTTCGAGCGGGTGTTGAGCGTGCGGAAGATCCGTGAGGTGGTCTTTATTCCGAAGGTTCAGGCAAGAAGCCGTTAGTTGCACCAAAGCGTTCTTTTAAAGGAAGTTTTGGCCGGGCTGGCCCCGGCGCCTGGCAAGACCATCCTAGATGGGACGCTCGGCTACGCCGGGCACGCACAGGCGATCTTGAGAGAGCTGGGGCCGTCCGGTCATTTAATCGGATTCGATAAGGACCCGAAAGCGCTGGAAGCGGCAAAAAAGATTCTGGAAGAATTTGGAGACAGGGCAATGATCCTGCATGAGGATTTCAAAAATATCGGGGCAAGGTTAAAGGAGCTGGAGATAAGCTCCGTTCAGGGGATCCTCCTTGACCTGGGGGTATCCTCCGCGCAGCTCGATGAGGCGGACAGGGGATTCAGCTTCCGGAAGAATGGGCCTCTCGACATGCGCATGAACCCGAAGGAGTCGTTGACGGCCGAAGAGATCGTCAACCATTATCCCGAAGAGAAATTGGTTGAGATCATTAAAAGTTATGGCGAGGAACGCTATGCCCGCCGGATCGCGACTAAAATCGCAGACACCCGTAAAAGGGAACAGATCCGCACCACGGGCCAGCTTTCCTCGCTCATTTTTTCCGCAGTGCCTTCCTCCTACCGCCACGGGTGGTTACACCCGGCTACACGGACGTTTCAGGCGATCCGTATCGCGGTCAATAGCGAGCTGGAGGCGCTGCGGACCTTTTTGGAAGAAGCCCCGGACCTTCTGGACAGCGGCGGCCGTCTCGTCATTATTTCATTCCACTCCCTTGAGGACCGCATCGTAAAAAATAGTTTCCGTGAGCTCGCGAAGAACGGGATCGGCCGCATTCTGACGAAGAAGCCGGTGGTTCCCGAAGAAGAAGAGACGCGGGCCAATCCGCGCGCCCGGAGCGCGAAGATGAGGGTTTTTGAAAAAATGGGGGACGACCGGTGACCCGTTTCATTACTTTTGTGACCTGTCTGACGCTGGCGGGCCTTTTTTATGTTTACGAAGAAGTGGCGGCGGTCCAGATCGGTTATACGATCCGAAAGCAGGAAGAAGCGAAGGTCCAGGCGCTTGACCGGACCAGGGCCCTTCGGTACAATATTGCTAGTCTCAAGGCGCCGCATAATCTCGAGCGGAGGCTTCTGGCTCAGAGAATTCTTCTCGAATCCCCGCAACAGTGGCAGACGCTCGTAATTCCGAGCGGTCCAAATGCCAAGAAACCGGCGGTCCAGAGGCCCTCTCTCAGTCAGCCGCCTTTTATCGGTCAGCTCTTCATCGGCACCGCCCAGGCTGAAGCCAAAGAACCTAAAGACCGTTAAAAGTTTTTTTAGAAATCTATCCCATTGGCAGACACCAAGCTATCTAAGACACGGCTGTTTTTTGTCTTTGCCCTTTTTCTCCTGACGCTCTCGCTTCTTCTCGTGCGTCTGGGGTTCATCCAGATCTTCAAATCCTCCAAATACCTCTCGATCGCCCAAAACCAGTACCGCGCCGTCGTGGAAATGCAGCCCGCCCGCGGCCGTATCGTCGACCGCGAGGGCAGGGAACTGGCGCTCGACGTGCGGCTGGACTCCCTTTACGCGGTCTCTCGCGAGATCAAAAATAAGACGTTTCTCGCCGATAAGCTGCAAGTGATTCTTGGGGTGGACCGGTCCCAGCTTCTCGAGCGCCTGAACCGGGACAAGCTCTTTGTCTGGCTAGCCCGCAAGCTTTCGATCGCGAAGACCGAAGCTATCAAGCGACTCAAAGCGCACGGTCTGGGTTTCGTGAAGGAGTCACTCCGTGTTTATCCGAAGGGCGACACGGCCTGTCACCTCGTCGGCTTCACCGATATCGACAACAACGGCCTTGAAGGGGTCGAGCTTCATTACAACAGTTTTCTGAAAGGCGTGCCCGGGTGGCGGCTCGCGCTGAAGGACGCCAAGCAACGGGAGCTCATTTCGAAGGAGATCGAAATGGTCCCGCCGGTGGACGGCTACAATGTGCACCTCACGATCGACGAGGTGATCCAGTCGATCGCCGAGAAAGAGCTGGCGGAAACCTGCAAAAAGCACAACGCGATCGGCGGATCGGTCATCGTGATGGACCCCAAGACGGGGGACATCCTCGCGATGGCGAATTACCCCCTCTATGATCTGAATAACGCGAAGAAATCGACGCCGGAAGCGCGGCGGAACCGTGCGATCACGGATCTTTTTGAGCCGGGATCGGTGTTTAAAGTGTTTACGCTCTCCTCGATCCTGGAAAATAAAGCGGTCAGCCTGAACGAGAAATTCGACTGCGAGCGGGGCGCCTGGAGAGTCGCCGGGAAGATCCTGCATGATCATCACGGCAGCGGCATTCTCACGTTCCGCCAGGTCATCGAGAAATCAAGCAACATCGGCACCGTGAAGGGGGCGCTCCGGCTCGGGGCGGACAAGCTGCACAAAACGATACGGGCCTTCGGATTCGGGGAACGGACGGGGATCGCGTTGGCCGGTGAAGTAGGGGGCATTGTGCCGCATCCGAAGAACTGGTCGCGGAGCTCCATCATCAATATTCCGATCGGACAGGGTGTCGCGGTGACGCCGATACAGCTCGCGTCCGCCGTGGCTGCGATCGCCAACAACGGCGTACTGATGAAACCGCGCATGCTGACCAAGATCGATGACCAGGAAGGGCGGGCGATCCAGAGCTTCGCGCCCGAAGCGGTCAGGCGCGTCATGTCCAAAGAAACGTCGCTTCAGGTGCGGTCGGTAATGGAAGGCGTCGTGTCGAACGGCACCGGTAAGAAAGCGATCGTCAAAGGATTCAAAGCGGCGGGAAAGACCGGCACCGCGCAGAAGATCCTGCCGAACGGCACATATTCCCATGACCACTTCATCGCGTCCTTTATCGGATTTGTGCCTTATGATGAGCCGGCGGTTGTCATCACGGTGAGCATCGACGAGCCGCATCCGGTCATTTTCGGCGGCGAAGTGGCGGCGCCCTGTTTTTCGCGGATCGCTGCCGGTGTCCTGGGTTATTGGCAGATCTCGCAGAACGTGGCCCCGCCCGAGGTGATCCAAAAATCCTCGGTCGCGGCCAAGAAACGCGCGCCCTCGGCGCTTCCGAAACCCCAGGTTGCGGTGGCCGCGCAATGAGGTCCCTTAAGACGCTCGTCAAAGAGGCACTGCCCGATCTTCAACGCAAGGACGCGCTTCCCGAAATTTCTATCAAAGGGCTGGAATGCGATTCGCGTAGCGTGGAGAAGGATTTTCTCTTCGTCGCGATACGGGGCGTCAAAAAAGACGGGACCGAGTTTATTGAGGAAGCGATACGCCGCGGGGCTGTCGCCGTTGTGACGGATCGGCAGC
>CAZBAY010000262.1:0-3399 GCA_964489945.1 uncultured Planctomycetia bacterium | reverse complement strand
CGACTTCCACCTCGGCCGCGCCCGCCGCGATCACGTTGCGCCTGGCGACAGCGGCGTTGTGGTTCTCTTTGGCTTGCTTAAGCTTTTGCTTTTCGGCGCCGAGCTTCGCCCTCATTTCCGTAAGCCTTGTCACAAGGATCCTGAAGCTTTTGAAGGCCCGGTCCTCCAACTCTTTAACGCCCGTGCCGGCGGGCTCGATGGCGCGGCGGGCCTTGAGTTCTTTTTCCAAAGCGATGATCTTCGCGCCGAGCTCCTGCGGCGTCATGATGAGGTCCTTGAAATCCTCGATCTGGGCGCGGATCAGGCCGGCAAGTTCATTGTCGAACGCGGCTGTGGCGGTGACCCACTCCTCTTCCAGGGCCTTGATCTTTTCCTGGATCTTATCGGGGTTCGTGTAGAGGCCGAGCGATCCGATCTCGCGGTCGATCTCCTCAACGTCCCACTGGAGGCGGCTGATGGTCGCCTGGAGACTATGCAAGACACGGTCAGGCTGTACTTTCCTCCGGGCCGTTTCGAGCTCCCTGCGGTTATTCTCGATCGATCTTTGATTCGACCGTTTCAAACTTTCCAGAGCGGCCATTCTTTCGGCGATCTTCTCGGGATCCGCAAGAAGTCTTAACGGCTCCAGTTCCCTCTCCGCCGCTTCTTTCTCGCGCTGGACTTTGGCCAGCTTGTCCTGCCGCACTTTGATCTGCGGGGCGGGATCCCCTCTGAGACGGGCCTCTTCCAATCCCTTTCGCTCGATGCCGGCCACGCCCCGTCTGTTGTCCAGAATTTTTTCCATGTCGGCGACACGTTCGGCCACCGTCCGGAGGCGCAGTAAGAGCGCGTCTCCTTTTATGATCTTTTCGAGTATGGCGGTCTCCACATCGGCGGCTGTCGACTTGGACTGGATCGCAAACTTGAGTCGGGCCCTTTCGGGAACTCTCGTTTCCGCTTCAAGGCTCGCCCGAAGGGCCTCAAGCTCCGCGTAGATCGCGCTCAACGCCCGCTGATGCTTAAGAAGCGTCTCAAAAACGTGGTTGCGGACGGGATCCTTGTAAAGCCGGATGGAATTCTTGTGTTCCTCGATCTTTTCCTGGAGCGCGCTCCGCCGGGCTTCAAGCTCCGCGCGGCGGGCAGGAACGGGCGCCGCTCTGAGCTCCGTTTCAATGGCCTTGATCTCTCTCTCGGCGTCCATGATGCGGTTCACGGTCCTTCCGAGCATCGCCCGCACGAGAATGATCTCGTCCGTCGGCACCATGAGGCGCTTGGTGAGATCGGGCGCCTGGATGGGCCCGTCGACCTTGCCGGTCCTTTCGTCGGTTTTGGCGAGGCGCTCCTTCGCGACCGCTTCCTCCGCGGGGATGACCGTCGTGCCGCCGCTGCTCCCCAACCGCTCAAGCTCGATCTGCGGAGGAATGAAGCGCCATTCCCTCAAAACCACCGCGTTCATCCGGGCCTCATTAGGCCTTAAAATGATCGTCGTGAACTGGCTGTACTTATCCTTAACGGGGAAAACGCCGTGGAAAGTGGCCTTGAAGAACTCATTGTAGATCCTTAAAAGATTCTTCTCCTTGTCGGCCGGAGCGGGACGCGCGTTCTCCAAGGCTTCATACTCGACGATAAGCTCATTAACAAATCTATTCCTCTCTCCGAGCGCCCACTGGTAGTAGTTTTCCCCGACCATCGGCTTATCGAGCCTTTTCGCCTGAGGTTTTCCCCCTCCCCAGTTGGCGACGGGGACCGTGTTGTCATTTACAGGGTTTTTCAGAATGCCGATATAGCCGGCCTGGTTCCCGAATTTCATGAATTCACCGCTGGCGAATTTCTCATTGATCATGAGCTTCATCAGCGTTTCTTTCTGGCGCTGGTAATGACTGCCCGTCACGATCTGCGTGCGGCGCTTGACTTTGCCGTCGGGATGCCTCTCCTCGTCAAACATCTCATTGACAATGATATTCTTGTACTTGTCGGGGTTCGACTGGTATTTCAGAAAGTACTCGCGCCAGTTCACCGTCTCGCCGTTCGAGAGGTGGAAGGTCAGGTGCGGGCGCTGAAGGAGCCGGACGTCGAGATCGGCGAGATTGTTGAAAGTCTGGACGACCTGGCGCGTGGCCATATCGATCTCATAGCCCATGTATTGGCGTTCAACCCACGTGCCGTTATTATTGACGTCGCCGGGTTTGTCCACCTGAAAACCAAGCGCGTGCTCTGGGAAAAGCTGGCCGGGCTTCATGAGCCCCTTGACCTCGTCTTCGGTCAAATACCGTACCGGTGTTTTACGGTCCTCGGAAAGCTGTATCGCGTAAGGCAGGACGGGCTCCACACCTTTCAGCACGGGCTTGATCGCGTCGAGCCAGTACCGGCCGAACTGGGGACTGACGTTCATGATGATCTTCAGCTTGACGCCAAGCGGGGATGTGCTCACGTCGATCTCGTCGTTCAGGCCGTGTGAGATCTGATCTAGGATCTTGGCGATGAATGTGCCGTTGTTCGGGCCCGGCACGCTCTTGGCATCCAAATAGTTTGAAATATTCTGCAAAGCCACGTGGCGGGTCAGATAATTGTTCGGATGGTAGTCCGTCACGATCTTGCCGGCTTCATCAACGAGGACAAAGAGAGGTACCTGTGGGCGATTCGCCTTCGGATCATCGCGCGGCGCCAATCTGGCGACCTCGTCCCAGAACTGGGCAGGGGTCATTTTCAAATCCTGGTAAACCGGCACGACACTGCCTGTGGCCCGGTCCAAGCGCTGTCCGACCTATTTCTTGACCACGAACGGAAGGTTAAGCGCGGCCGGGTCCGTGAGCGCCCAGGCGGCGTCGGAGCGGTTTTCGGCGCTTTTCTGGTTCAATTCGGCGTTACGGATGTCTTTGTTGCCCTGCGGGGAGAAACGGATGAGATGGGGCTTATTGCTCACCGGATCTTTGTTGACCTTGTGCCGGATCTGGCTCGCGACCGTCGTTTCCAGGCGCGGATCATCGGGCGTGAAGGTCTCAGGCTCCGTCGTGCCGGGCTTCAGGCGGTAAAAAACAAGATCTTCATCTTTCGGAGGGTTGCCCTTTTCGTACACGCGCCGGATCTCGTAGGAGTCTTCATCGTATTCCACCGCCACGACTTTGTCATCCCGAAGCCGCGCGATGATCCTGAGCTCATTCTCCATGCGGACGAGATTATCTCTCGCGGTCTTGAGGTCCGCGGCGGTGGCCGCTTTTAAGGGAATGACCTCTTCGCCGGTCTTCCGGTCAAAGATGCGGTACTCGGAGGGATCGGCTTTGACGGGCAGATAGCTCAATTCATTATTGTCTTTGTCGCGGAATACGAGGTTTGGCTTGAGCTCCTCCGCCTTGTCCTTGCCGACCAGCTCGGGGCCCTCAACGACCCCTGTCGCGTCCGTCTTGACGACCACGCCTTTGA
>CAZBAY010000261.1:0-6593 GCA_964489945.1 uncultured Planctomycetia bacterium | reverse complement strand
TATCGGCAGGGCCTATTCCCGTTACAAGCATCTTTACAGGAAAGGAGCCCTATCCGTGGATTTTAGAGAGGCCTTGACGAGCGTACCGGAGCTGATCGACCACGGGCTCTATTATACGCAGTTGGAAAGGTACGTCCGGCTCTTCGGGAGGGAAAATATTCTCGTCATCATCTTCGAAGAATTTATCAAAGACCCCCTTTCTCATTTACGGCAAATGTATCGATTCCTGGGCGTCGATGAGGCTTATGTCCCCAAGGCGGCCGGGAAGAAGATAGTGACCGAGGAGTGCCACAATCCCGCTTTCTTGACTTATACAAAATTCTCGGCCTCACTCAGAAAAAACCGTGTTATAGCGCGGCTGATCGATGGTATAAAGAAAACGCCGCTTTTACCGGTCGTCGATTCTTTCTTTATGAAATTTTCCTATTCTCCCACCCGGCCCAAAGTGCTTCCGGTGCAAAATGTCCCTCCCATGAAGCCGGAAGACGTCACCTTTTTACAAGAGAAATTCGGCCCGCAGATCGACGAATTGGAAAAACTGCTAAAGATCGATCTTAGCGGGTGGCGTAAGAGGGAAGCCGAAACCGCAAGCCATGATCAGCGAGGACGCGCGTCTTGAGTTATGAACTGTATTTACATATCGGTTATCCGAAGACCGGCACGACTTTTCTCCAGAGGGCGGTGTTTCCCTCCGCGCAAAGCATTAATTTTATAAAGTCGTCGAGCATCGGCAACGAGTTATCGATGATCACTCATCAGTGTCATTTAAATTTTGACGCCAAGACTACCAAACTTTCTATAGAACAGCATTTTAAATCCGGAAGAAATTTAATATCCAACGAAGCCCTGATCGGAGACTTTCATAGGCTCAAATTGATGAATAGTAAGATCGTGGCGGATAGATTGAAGATGATGTTTCCCGGCGCGAGGATCATTGTGACCGTCCGAAATCAGTACGATCTGATGGAATCGTTGTACAAGCAGTATTTGCAAAGGGGAGGGGTTAAGAGGTTCAGAGATTTTGTAAATTATCGAAATGGTGACTTCGGTCCTACGCACCCGAAATGGAATCTCAGTGTCGATATCGCCATGTTCAATTTTCTGCGCCTCCTTGAGTATTATGAGAGTTTGTTTGGCAGGGAAAACCTATTTGTCGTTCCCTATGAGCTTCTTCAAGCCGACCCCAAAGGGTTCAGCCAAATGCTGTTTTCCTGGATGGGTCTTGATGAGGCCCCGAGTTTTAAAAATGAATTCTACAACACCGGATATGGAGCCGCGCAAGTGTCACTGGCGAGGATCTTCAATCGTTTTTTGAGGTCGGAGTTGAACGAAGGGGCGCTCATTCCTGACGTTAGTTTGCCGGTGATCGGCAAAATAGATGCCGGGCGTTTCCGGAGCGTCTTGCAATCATCCCTATCAAGAAAACTTCTGGGGAAAAAACCCATTACCGATCTTGACATGAAAAAGCGGGTGCATGATTTTTTTGCGCAAACTAACCGCAAGATGAATGACAGATACTCGTTGGGGCTTGACCAACACTGTCCGGGGAAATATTTTTAAAAGTGAGGGGATCTCTAGAGATGAATAAAGGAACAAAGTCGCTGTCCAGTTTTGATTTTTTAAAATTGGTTATGCGTCAATCATCCGGAAAAGTTTCTGCCAGCATATTTTGCGTGATCATCGCGCAATGCCTGGAGGGCATTGGCTTTATCCTTTTTCTCCCCCTTATCCAGGCGTTTGCGGGCGCTTCCGACGGGTCTCCGGACCTCTCGCCTCAGCTTAAGTTTCTGCAAAGTTGGCTGCCACGAGTCGGAGGCGACTCTTTCGCTGTTTTACTGACGCTCATCATTGTTGTGTTCGCGTGCAAGAACCTGTTCCTTTATATCTCAAAGTGGTTTTCGGAGTACGTAGCCGTTGAATTTGAAGAAGAGTTGCGAAAAAAGGTAGTATCCTCCAGTTTTGCCGCAAACCTTGATTTTTATCTTAACGAAAAAATAGGGACTCTTCTCAACGCCGCCACGAATCAAGCCGTGAGCGCTTCACAGGCCTTCAGGCAGCTAATGAAGCTTTGCGCCGGTATTCTCAACATCATTGTTTTTTGCGCAGTGGGTTTCTTGATATCCTGGCGCATGTTTCTTCTGAGCGTGGCAGGCGGTTTTCTGGCTTTCATACTTCTAAAAAATGTAATTCAGACCTCACGTAGAGTGGCAAAAAGCATCGTCGGCATCAGAAACGATTGCCAAAACTTGGTCTTGGAAAACTTAGGCGCGATAAAATTTATAAAGGGAAACCATCTGGTAGAAGCAAGGCAAAAGGGCCTTTTCCAGCTGTTTGACCACTTAAAAAAGCAGGTGTTCCGGAATTATAAATATCACGCCGCAGTGGAGATCCTTCCGGATTTTATTATAGCGTTTATCATGTGCGCCATTTTTTATATTTCGTATGTTTATTTGAAAGTGCCAGGGCAGAATATCCTGGTTTTGATCGTCGTTTTATATCAAATGAACCGGAGGATCCTGTCCCTTCAAGTGGAATGGCAGAAGCTTCTCGTTCAGATGCCTTCTTTTGAGCTTTGCAATGATCTCATTGAGAACGCGCAAAGGGTGAGGGAGAGAACAGGGGAGAGGAAGTTCGCCTCCTTGAAAGAAAGTATAAGGGCGGACCGGCTGTCCTTTTCGTACGGGCGTGAAACTGTTCTTAGATCCGTCACCTTTGAAATAAAGAAAAACGAGCTCACGGCCATTGTGGGGAGGTCAGGCTCCGGCAAGACGACGATCCTCGATTTGATCATGGGTCTTTTTAAGAGCCAGGAGGGAAATATACGGCTGGACGGCGTGGACATGAACGAGTATGACATTTTTTCATGGAGGGAAAAAATAAGCTACGTTCCTCAAGAGCCATTTCTTTTCAATGGCTCCATAAGAGATAATATTTGTGTGGGAAAAGCGGGCGCGTCCGAAGAAGAAATTGTCCGGGCCTCGAAGCTTGCTTCCGCGAGTGAATTTATCGACAAACTGCCGCAGAATTATGACACGCTCGTGGGAGAGCGTGGCGTAAAACTTTCAGGAGGTCAGCGCCAAAGGATCGCTCTGGCGCGTGCTTTGATCCGTGATCCGCAGGTGCTTATCCTGGATGAAGCCACAAGCTCTCTGGATAATGAATCCGAGCGGATGGTGAAGTGCACGCTGGAGGCTTTGAAGGGAAACCTTACGCTTTTGGTCGTGGCTCATCGGCTAACGACGATTGAAAACGCCGATATGATCTACGTGCTTGAAGGGGGAGAGATCATAGAATCCGGTAAAGCAGGCGCGCTTGCCTCTAACCGCCAATTTTTCCACATGCTTTATGGCGCTGACAGCCCGGGGAACCCGTGAAGATACATATCCTTATTCTTAATTTCAACGGCGCGGAGCTGCTTAGGAAGAATTTGCCGTCATTCATCGAGGCTGTCCGGTCCTCGAAACACGAATGCTGTCTCAGCATCGTGGACAATCAAAGCGCGGATCAAAGTCATGAGGTTGTCAGATCGTTCGGGGAAAGCGTGCGCTGGATCCCCATGAAGGACAACCGGGTACTGTGCGCCTACAATGAAGTCGCGCGCACGCTTGAGGACGACATTTTGATCCTTATGAACAACGATATTGACGTGGAGCCCGATTTTATTGACCCTTTGGCGGAGCCCTTTATGAGCGACTCAGCTGTTTTTTTTGTGACGCCGCGGTGTTTTGCAAAAGATAGGATAACGTACGAAGGAAATAGAACGAAGGGCGCCATTCGCTACGGTGTTTTCTGGGCGACCTGCCTCTATCCGGGATACGAGAAAGAGGCGGAAAGTTTTGGCCTGACACTGCATGGGGGCTATGGCGCTTTTGATCGAAAGAAGTTCCTTGAGCTTGGCGGATATGATGATCTTTACCTGCCTGGCCGGTTGGAAGACGCAGATATATGTTTTAGGGCCCATAAAAAGAGCTGGAAGTGCTTATACCAACCCAAAAGCGTGGTTTATCATGAAGGGGGTGTCAGTTTTCATAAGGCATTCGGAGTTAAAAAGACGCTTATCATAAATTCGAGGAATACTTTTCTTTTTATGTGGAAAAATTTAAGTGATCCGTGGATCTTTGCGCAGTTTTTTCTTTGGCTGCCCCTACGGCTTGTTTATTCTTTGGTGCGCCTTAGGCCGGAGATCTTTCTGGGTTTCTTGCAAGCGGTCCCCATGGCGGGAATGGCGCTCGCGCGCCGTAAAAAATTAAAGGAGGGAGGTTTGCTGAACACGATTCCGGACAGACTTATCCTCAATCAAATTTAAAATGCCAAACGTTTCAGCGGTCATTATTGCTTTAAATGAGGAAAAGAACATCACCGATTGTCTTGGATCGGTCGCGTTCTGTGATGAGAAGGTCGTGGTGGATAGCGGGTCCACGGACAGGACGCGCGAACTGGCTGAGCAAGCAGGCGCGAAGGTGTATTCAAATGAGTTCAAAGATTACGCTTCTCAAAAGAACTTCGGCATCAGAAAGACCCGGGGGGAGTGGGTCCTTTTGTTGGATGCCGACGAGAGAGTCAGTCCGGAGTTGGCGGCTGAGATAAAGAAGACCCTGGAAGAGCCAAAAGCGGAAGGTTATTTTTTTCCAAGGTCCAACCGGATATTCGGCCGCTGGATGAAGCATGGGATGAACGGGGACGATCTTCAGCTTCGTTTGGCGAAGAAAGAGAAGGCTGTTTTTGAAGGCGTCGTACACGAGCGTATCTATCTGGATGGTCCGTCGGAAAACTTAAAAAACCCGCTATTGCACTATTCGACGGATTCTTTGGCGGTTTACATGAAAAAACTAAACAACTATACGTCGATGGAAGCCGGTATTTTGAAAAATAAGCCTGAGAAGATCTCTATCCAAAACATGCGTTCGCGGCCTTTTCTCGTTTTTTGCTACCGCGTGTTTTGGCAGAGGGGGATCTTGGATGGATGGGAAGGGTTTCTGTATGGCGTGCTGAGCGCTTATTATGAATTTGTGCGCCTGGCCAAGTGCTGGGAGCTGGAGAAGGGGGATTCATGAAGAGGCATTCAAAACCGCTGAAGGTGGGGATCGTTTTGGGCACCCGGCCCGAGATCATTAAGCTAAGCCCCATCATCCGGCAGCTTCAAAAGCACAAGAAGGACTATTTTATCATTCATACCGGTCAACATTATTCCTATGAAATGGACCGGTTGTTTTTCAAACAGTTGGGTATTCCGGCGCCGATGCATCAGCTTTCGGAAAGGTCCCGCTCGGGCCAGGAGCAGGGAGAGCATACGGGGCGGATGATGGCGGGCATCGAAGAGATACTGCTGAAAAAAAGGCCGTCTGTTGTTTTGGTGCAGGGCGACACAAACAGCGTATTGGCGGGTTCTTTGGTAGCGGCCAAAATGCACGGCGTCAAGTTGGGACACGTGGAGGCAGGTTTGAGAAGTTATGACCGGTCGATGCCGGAGGAAATTAACCGCGTGATCTCAGACAGGGTGTCACATTACCTTTTTACACCCACGCATCACTCAAAAAAAATCCTTTTGGGGGAAGGGGTATCTAACAAAAATATCTTCGTCACGGGGAATACGATCGTCGATGCCGTGAAGGAGAACCTGCGGATCGCGCGACATAAAATTGACGCGGCTAAGCTGGCGCCGGGTGTGAAGGGCGGTTATTTTCTTATGACGCTTCACCGACAGGAGCATGTCGATCAAAAAGAAAGACTTGTTTTGATCCTGAACGGATTGAGACTTATCCTCCGGGAGTTTAAGAAACCGATCATTTTTCCGATGCACCCGAGGACTGCCGCGCGGCTTAAAAAATTTGGCTTAAAACTCCCCCAAGGGGTGGAGGCCGTGAAGCCCGTCGGATTTCTTGAATTCTTGATATTGGAGGCCGGCGCCCAGCTTATCCTGACTGATTCCGGAGGGGTGCAGGAGGAGGCCTGTATTTTAAAAGTCCCGTGTGTGACGTTCCGTACCAGCACGGAGCGGCCCGAGACCGTTCATGTGGGTGCAAACGTCGTTTCAGGTTATGACCCACTGCAGATGCTGGCTTGCGCGCGAAAGATGATCCACAAGAAGCGTGATTGGAAAAATCCCTTCGGCGACGGGCGGGCAGGGGAGCGGATCGTGAAAATTTTAGAGGAGAGCCGTTAATGAAGGTCGCCTTCTTTACGTTCCCGTCCGCTTTTCAGGATTTCGGAGGGGGCGAAATTCAGCTTTTAAAGACAAAAGAATATCTTGAGAAAGAGGGGGTCTCGGTCGACCTGTTCGACCCGTGGAGATCTCGGCTGGAGGACTATGATATTCTTCATGTATTCAGTTCGGCCAAGGATTGTCTTTCACTCGCGCAAGTGGCCAGGCGCCGGAAGGTGAAGGTGGTCAACAGCCCAGTTTTCTGGTCCAACTGGGCGCGCGCTTTTTTCACGCATGGGGGGCTTAAAGAGAAATCCAATCATTTGCTGAGGCACGCCGTGAAAGTTTTCTGGCCTTCTTTTCCTTCGGCCAGGAGACAACTGCTTGTGACATCGGATCTGCTGCTCTCCAGTTCTCAGATGGAAAAGGATCTCCTCGCAAGATTGTTCGC
>CAZBAY010000260.1:0-2756 GCA_964489945.1 uncultured Planctomycetia bacterium | reverse complement strand
TCGAGGACCACTTGGGCGACATGGATTTCAAAGTGGCCGGCACCGAAACAGGCGTGACGGCGATCCAGATGGACCTGAAGCTCAAAGAGTCACTCGACATCGCCACGCTTGCGAAAGCGCTCGAGCAGGCGAAGCAGGGCAGACTCCATATTTTGAAGAAAATGATCCAAACGATCGCCAAGCCTCGCGCGGATATTTCCTCATTCGCCCCGAAGATCACGACGATCAAAGTGGATCCTGACAAGATCCGCGAGATCATCGGCCCCGGCGGAAAGATGATCCGGAAGATCCAGGCGGATTCGGGCGCTTCGATCGAGGTTGAGGATGACGGCACGGTACGCATCGCGTCCTCTGACAGCGAAGCCACCCAGAAGGCGATCGACATGGTCAAGGGGATCACGGCTCTGCCGGAAGTCGGGAAAGTCTATAAAGCCGTCGTGAAGCGTCTCATGAATTTCGGGGCGTTCTGCGAGATCATGCCGGGCAAAGAAGGTTTATGTCACGTTTCAGAGCTTTCCGATACGTTTGTGGAGAATGTCGAAAGCGCCGTCAAGGTGGGCGATGAGTTCATGGTGAAGGTGCTTGAGATCGACGCCCAGGGGCGCGTGAATCTCTCCAAGAAGCAGGCGTCCATCGAGGGTCCTCCGGTCGTGACCCGGCGCAGCGAAAGGGGCCCGAAACGCGGTGAAGGCGGCAAAACTTTTAGTCAAAAGAAGTTCTGAGGCTAAAGACCTCCCGCTGCCGGCCTACATGTCCGACGGCGCGTCAGGGATGGATCTTTACGCCGCCGTGAACGGGGAAGTGGTCATCCATCCCGGCGACATCAAGCTTATTCCCACCGGCATATCGGTCGTCATTCCGTCCGGTTACGAGGCTCAGATCCGTCCGCGCAGCGGCCTTGCGCTCAAGCACGGGATCACGCTCGTGAACTCACCGGGCACGATCGACAGCGATTACCGGGGAATGATCTCTCTCATCGTAAGTAATATCAGCCGGGAACCCTATGTCGTGAAACGCGGCGTGAGGCTGGCGCAAATGATCCTGCAGGAAGTGATCCGGGCTGAGATCACTGAAGTCGATGAGCTTACCGAGACGGTCAGGGCCGACGGCGGTTTCGGACACACAGGGGTCTAAAATGAACGAGCAGAAAAAGAGCGAGGTCCTGGCTTTTTTTTGGTTTGTCATTTCCGTCCTAACGCTCCTTTCCCTTATATCCTACACGCCGGACGACATCGCTTTCGAAGTTTCCGTCCCCAACGCTCCGGCCCATAATTTTGTCGGAGTCGCCGGCGCCTACACCGCCTGGATCCTCGTTCTATTCTTCGGCCGCACGGCGTATTTTCTCGTGCCGCTTTTTCTCTTTTGGGCGCTGGCCAAATGGTCTGGAAAAAAGGGGCCGAAGCCGTGGCTGCGTATTTTTTCTACGCTCATCTTTCTGTCTTCCGCCTGCGCTTTATTTTCGCTTGTCGGCCAGGAAAGCGTGATCAATCAGTTTCAGTTCGGCGGCGCCATTGGATTCTTCTCCGCGGCGTTTCTCGCGCAACTTTTTGGCAATGCTGGATTTTTTGTCGCGCTTTCTCTTTTCCTGCTTTCGATCATTCTCGCGACAGAGCTTTTGATCCTTCAGATCGCGGCTGGTCTTTTTAAGAAGGTGAAGGATGCGCTGCCTGAAAGCGCGCCGCTGAAAGAGGGGAAAGAGGTTAAGGTTCCCAAGCTTGCTGAAAAGAAAGAGTCAATCATTGAAAAGATAAAGCCCCACATCAAACTGCCCGATTTCAAGCCCAAAGCCCAGGAAAAGCCAAAGACGGATCCCATTCAGAGCGCGAAGCCTCAGATCCGTGTCGCGGTCCCCAGAGAGCCGGTCGCAAAAACGCCCGAGCAGGCCAAGGCCAAACCACCCATTGAGACGCAGGAAACGCCGCAGGGTTCCTACATTCTGCCGTCCATCGATCTTTTCGAAACGCCTCCCGCGATGGACCACAGCAAGGTCCGCAGCAATCTCGAGGAAAGTTCCCGCGTCCTCGAGGATACGCTGAGGGATTTCGGGATCGACGCTAAAGTGGAGGAAGTGGAGCAGGGGCCGACGATCACGCGCTACGAGCTGCAGCCCGCCGCCGGCGTGAAGGTCCAGAAGATCACGGCGCTTGAGAATGATATCGCGCTGGCGATGCGCGCGACGAGTGTCCGCATCGTTGCGCCTATCCCCGGAAAATCGCGCGTCGGCATCGAGGTGCCCAATTTATCGGCCTCGACGGTTTATATCCGCGAGATCCTGACATCCCCGGAATTCCAGAACGAAACCTCAAAGATCGCGATCGTGATCGGAAAAGACACCGCCGGAGCGCCTCTTGTCTGCAATCTTGCGGACATGCCGCACCTTTTGATCGCCGGCGCGACGAATACGGGAAAAAGTGTCTGCATCAATAGCGTCCTCACGAGCATTCTTTTCCGTTCCACGCCCGATGAGGTCCGCCTCATGCTGATCGACCCCAAAATGGTGGAACTGCACTTTTACAATGACCTGCCGCATCTCATCTGCCCGGTCGTGACGGACAAAGCCAAAGTTCCGGGGGCATTGGCGTGGCTCGTGGGGGAGATGGAGCGGCGGTACAAGCTTTTGTCAAAAGCCGGCGCGAAAAATATTCTGGCGTTCAACGGAAAAGTCGAACGCAATGAGATCAGGCCCGAGACGATCGTTCCGACGGATTCGGACGACACGGAACCCGTCATTATCAAGAAAATACCTTACATTCTCA
>CAZBAY010000259.1:0-14011 GCA_964489945.1 uncultured Planctomycetia bacterium | reverse complement strand
TTGCGGGGCGGTTGTTTGACTTGCTGAGTGTGGGAATGGTTGGACTGGTCGCCGCCGCCGGAAGGCTTCCCTGCCGTCCGCGAGATGATAACGTCCACTTTCCTCTCCAACCCGACAAGCCGATCCAACAACTTGGCGACGACCCCCTCTAAATACGGATCGACCTTTGGAACATTGGCTTTCTTCGACTTTGAATTTTCTTTCATGATGCTCCTTTTACCACTCGATCACTTCCCGGACGCGGGTTGGCAGATGGCCTTTTCGAGGCACCAGAGTTTTTTGAAACAGCCTAGGACCATGAAACCGATCCCGATGGTGAAAACGGTGATGGCCTTATGTCCCATCACGGTGGGTTTGCCGTAAAAATACCCGGCGACGGCCCCGATACAAATCAGCTCACCCAAAATGGCGGAAAGCGTACCGCACATGCTCATCATCTTTTTCATCGTTTTCTCCTTTACAGTTTAGTTGTCAGATCCCGCCCCGAAGGAACACTACATGGGAACAATTATTTTATCACAATTGGATGCGGGACGGCGTCCAGTATGGAACTGGTGTCAATTTGGCACCGGTACATCAGGAGGGCTTTACGCTCGACTGCATTTTTTTAAAATCTTCCCGGAGCGTTTCCTTGGAAATATACTTCAGGTCCGCAGCGGCTTTGATCGTCATTTCCGCGCTTAAGATCCTGTCTGACGTCACGTGAAATGGGACGAACTTTGGCAGCATAGCCGTCAGGCCATTTTTCTCAGTGACATAACCATCTGAGAAGACCGCCACTTGATCTTCCGGACTACTGTTTTCCAATGCGCGGATATTCACCGGACCATAAACCAGATCCTCTCCCGGCCCCAACACCGGCAAATTGATCAAGCTAACATAGATCTGCGGGGTTTTACTCCCTTCCCTCACCCTGATGTATAACTTATATTCTTTTCCAGGTATCAAATTTTCGAACTTATATTTTCCTGCATCGTCCGTTTTAACCCATTCATCGGACACCCTGACCTCTATGCCCTTGGCTGGCTGGCCGTCTTCTACAAGGGTCCCGGAAATATTGCCCTTTTTTGACAGATCGTCGAAATTATTTGTTATCGATCCCTGATCCACAAAACCCCTGGCGCTTATGGTCAGGAAGTCATCATTCTCGGAAACGATCGTGACGTCCTTATCGACGCCTAATTCTTTTCTGGCGATCTCGCCTGATGATAAATAATAGTTATCGGACTTGGTTTTGCTCCAGGTCTTAGGCCATAAAAACCTCGGGCAGTCCTTTTTGATCTTGACCAACCCGCTGCTTTTGTCATCAATGTCATATTTATGAATATTGCCGGCCACCTCCACCTCGGTCTTCTCCTCACCGGCGTTAATTACTTTGCAAGAAGCGCCCACAAACAGCCGGAACAGCACGTTGCCCTGAGAGTCCATCAGGTCGGTTTTTTTCGTTATATAGCTGCTGCCCTCCTCCTGCTCCCTGACACTGACACTTTCCCGTTGCGGTGTTTGAGACAATAGTCCGCCTTCGCGCAGCTTTTCAAACAAAACCCCGCCCACATGGACCAGCTTGGCGTCTTTGACGGAATACATCTGCTCACCCGCGAACTTGCCAAGCGCGACGCTGGCCGCCCAGGCATCATCTAAAACGCCGTCTTTATAAAACTTTATGGGCCTGTCCGGATGAATTTTTCTGTCTTCGGACCAGTCCTCAGAATAAAAATTGACCCTGGTTACGCTTATGCTCTTTCGCTTGGATCCAAGAAAACCATAGCTCGTGCTGCCTATATCCACATTGTCGGTGAATGTAAAGAGCGGCTCCGGTTTATTGCGCTCAAATAGCGCCACTGAATAGCACAGCAAAAGTCCGATCTCCGTTTGCTTGCTCGATCCTAAATTCCAGACCCATTTGGTATACGCGTTGATAGGGATGAACATCACTTTGTCGACGCCATATTTTTCATGGACCATGGTCATGATCTCATCAAGCGGCCTGCCCGCCAGGTCGTCCCGGCTGGGCGTCAAATTGAGGACCTTGTAACCGCCCTTTGTGAAATTTTCAACCGTTTTTGTCGCTATGTGGCCTGACAGATCATGGGGAAACATTCCATTCCCAAATAAGCCGCCATCATTCCTGACCTTGTCCTTCTCTTCCGAAAACTCCACCAAATTAAAATAAACGCCACTGCCCTCACTGAAAAAATTTACTTCGACCTTTTTTTTATCAAGATCGTAGCGAAGAAGGTACTTATATTGCTCGGGCAAAGTATCTTCCAATTTAATGGAGCCCGGCCTAAACCCGGATTTCCTTATTTCTTTCTCCATATATTTTCCGCGGTCAAACGCCACCGCGGTCGAGGAAATATCCAGGTTGTATGGATAGGCCAGAATAGCTATGGATTTAGAAGCGTTTTGCGGCCCGGCCATTTTCAGCTCATTGAAAGGCGTTTTCTCGATCTTCCAAAGAGCGGGATCGATCTTTTCAGGGCCTTCGTAGACGATCTGATTTCCGGACAGGGTCCTAACGAACCTGCCCCCTCCCTGGGAAGAAACGCCCGCGGCCTTAGCCGTTGTTGGCGGGGTGGCTGCCGTCGCTGTCTTGACCGCTCCGGTTGATTCGGCCGCCTCGGCTACCTCGGCCACTTGCTTAAATTTTCTTTCGCCCATGTAAAATTTCTGTGTGTTGATCAATTCGTCGTCCCAATAAACATTGACCGTCCATTCGCCTTTCAGCTCCAACGCTTGCCTATCGACACCTTTTATGTCCAGCTTGGCCCAACCAAACCGTGAGTTGCCGTATTTTGTTGTAAAGCGCTCGTCCTTGAATGTTTCTCCGGCCGGCGTGACCCATTCCGCTCTGAGCTTTGCCTCCGGCGCGCCTATAAAACCCTTGAAACTGGCGAACCATACCACTTCGCTGCTGCTGGCGGTGAACGCATTCCTCCGCTGGATCGCGAAATCACCGAATCCGCCGGTTATGTTTTCACCCATCATCGCCTCATTCAGACCGTCTTTTTTCGCGGCAAATACGGTCGACGGGGCAAAAATGACCAATAAAAAAATAATGAGCGCGCGACAAAATTTATACTTCATATGTATCAGCATGCTCCTCTTTAGTTTTGGTTTTAATTTGGTTTCCATACCTTCAATATACCGCAGAGTTCGTGGAAGGTTTCTGTTAAATGCGAAATTTTAAGACGCAACGTATTCATTCAAATCTTTGACGAAGTCACTTGTAATCAATGATATGGAATCAGATAACGGACCTCCACAGAAATTGAAAGGTGATTCAAAACGGCTTCCTGTTTTCTCGCCTCCATAGATTCGGTTGAGAACTTCTTGGCTATGTTCGTTTACGGCAAACTTGATTCGGATGCTGGCTTTAGGCCTATCTTTATCGTAGTAACATGAAACAAATTCAACATCTGCTTTTATCTGGATGGCATCAGTCTCGTTGACCAAAGCATAGCCTGCATTGGTCAACTCGGACTCGAAGGATTTTCTCAAAGTAGAGATCATATCCTTTGGCTGCTTGACCTGGCCCGTTTCCATCCCATAGGAATTAAACACCTTGCCGATCACTTCCCTTTCGGCATCAGGTCGCGCATCATTGAACTCTGTTAAATGCACTAATATATTCTTTGCGGATTGCTGCGGCATGCCAGGGGAGGTTTTAATAGTCGGAACTGAGGCGCAACTAGCGAGCGCAAAAATAAGCGCCAGTGAGAAAATCAGGCCAAACCATCTATTGCTCATTTTTCTAATGGTCATCTTTTGAGTTAGCCTCCCTTTAATATTGGGTTCTCCGGCATTGGAACATCTTTCAATACTTCTGACCTTTTCTTCGAAAACCTATTATAACTTTTAATGTGTAGCTGCGCATCAGGTAAATCCTTTAGAATATTTCTAGCTATAGTCATTATCGTTCCTCGGCTCTTGAAATCTACATTTGTAACGAAATCTGCTCCATACCAGATGACCTCACCTGTCCTTCGGGAAACAATAACAAACCGAATTCGAGATTCGTTTGACGGAAATCTTAACGACGCGTCACTGCCCAGAAGCAGCGTCGAGGCCACCGTCCCGGCTATAGAAATTCCATGGCTCGCCGCACTCATACCTGCGCTATCATACGTAGTGTCTCCGGCGACAAACAACAATGCGTCCGCATTGAAACGCGATCCAACCGCTTCGGGCAAGGGCGCCACAGTGAGAGCTTTCAGCAAGAACTTTTTATCCCTTGCTGCCATAAACTCTTTTACCTTAGTCCACGCGCCAGAGAGAATGCTTTCCGATTGGCTACCCTCACTATTTTGAGCCTTAGAGTTAGAAGGACTTATAATCCCATATCCCTTCTTTTCTAGAAGGAATTCTATCTCATTATGAAGGGTCCCATTCATCAAACTAGTATATTCAGGATTTTTATGCGAACCGTCTTTCAAATTACTTTCGTTGACAACCACATCAGGTGTAACAATCCAAATTGATTGGATATCCTTTAGTTTTTGAAGATTGCCTGCAGCATCGACTGTAGCATAAAGAGGTTTTGAGAAAAGGAGAAGAATGAGGAGAAAAAACGACCTGGGCTTCAAATCATGACCTTACCATTTTGGGCTGTGTTCGGCAGGATCATCACTTTCGCTATTGCGTCTGATTTGCTTGATCCTTGGCGGCAAGGAGGCGGGATTTCATCTGAGTGGCATCCTGAATGCCTAGTGGACTTAAGTACTTTTTTTGTATCATATCATCCAAAACAGAAATCGCTTCATCATAGCGACCAAGCTTTTCAAAGGTCTCAGCCAACTCGAAACCTGCTGTTGCGTGAGCCAAGCCACCTTTTATAGAATATGCTTTTTTGTATTCCTCAATTGCTCTTTCAAAATTACCACTTTGATAATATGAATTACCGGCTCTTTCGTATGCTGATGCATCATCAATGGCTTTGACTTGCCTAGCGTAATCACTGTTGGTGTCCACCAATCTTTGTTTTTCTCCTACAAAAATACCTTTGTCATTGGTGGATTCCACTGTCAGTTTGGATCTCATACTAGTAACGTTCTGATACCAAAGGATTCCCGTAAGGACAAGAGCAAAAACACTAAACCAGACGAGCTTATTCTTTATAAGAGGGATCATAAATTCAGCAACTCCGTATCAACTTGCCAAACTTGTCGTGTCTCATCAAATGTTATTCCTACCGTCCTCTTCAGAAAAGAATCCAATTTTCCTGGAACAGCTTGGTCATCAAGTGCTTTTTCGTACAACCTCCTCATAAAAAGACTGGTCCTTTGGTTAATCCTTTCTCGCTTCGCTTTATCTTCGTTCCAATCCGTTCGATCCGCGTAGTCATTAGGATTGTATGAAAAATCATTATGCCAAGCGCCTTGAATCTCGATGTTGACGTTGGTAATGGGTGACGGGCCTTGAAAGTCCGCATTCTCAAACATCCATTTTGGCGGCCCGTAATCTCCTTCCACAAGTGTTCCTGTACCCCAAACATTGATTATGGTCTTCAGGTTTGGATTGTCAATAAATTCTGAACGACTTCCCCCGAATGGGCCTTCATAATTGATGACCGTGTGCACATCAAAATATGAACCGTCGGGGCGTGTTTGTTCAAGTACTCCCATAAGCGGGGCGAAAAATCCCGAATGAGAAAAAGCAATACCTTGATAAGTGCGCTGTCCCTTGTCTTGCTCCAATTGAAGGAGCTTTGCTTTCACCTCTTGAATAAGATGATTACGAATACCCTCATTTGCCCAGCTCCTCAAGGGCTCAGGCAAAAATACAGAAGACTGCCCCTGAAGAATGCTATCCCACAAGCTTTGATCTTCAAGGTTTAGAAGGAAGTCTGTCGCCCAATCTACGGCATTTCCAAAAAGATTGGTTGTTTCATACATGGAAACTAAAAATTCTCCTGCTGTCTTGATGATACCTTCCTCTCGCAGCTTGGTCATGAAAGGCGGGACCAAGTTATCCGGAGTGCTTTCGGGAACAATTTCATTATTGAAACCATTACCAAAAATGAACGAGCGGGTAATAGCTGTAGGGGCGCCTGTTACTGGACTAAAACCTATCTCCCCCGCATTCGCTATTCCTTCGCCAAAAAGGTTGATGATCATCGGCCCCAACTGTATAAGCGCGTTCCAAAGGTCCGAAGAAAAGCCGATAGGCGGAGTTGGCATCGGCTGAGGAATAGGTTGTGAAGGATCAAGAGGGATATCAAAACCGTATTCCGCGCTGCCGCCGGAGGGAGTTCCGATATCCCCTGACTGGATCTGGTCCTGTGAGATAAGCGCTTCAAGCGTGCTTCGGCCGAAGAGAGAATCGAGGAAGAGGTTCACGATCCCCAGAGGGCCTTCGCTTTGGATGAGGCTTCCAAAATCAGGAATAGCTTGGACGATCGCTCCGGCAAGATCGGAAACGGCGCCTAGGGTCCCGTTGATGATGCGCGAGGCAACCGTGAAGATCCCGTCCCGGCTGATGGCTTGCGTCAGTCCTGCCGCCAAATTTTCATCCAAGATGTAATTCAACCACGGGTTGGAATCGCCCAGATACTGGAAGCCGGCATTGATCGCCCCCTCAAGAAACCCCTGTCCAATATCCTGGAGAAGATTGGGAATGAGGTTCTGGCCAAGGTTTTGGGCAAGCTGGGAGCCGAATACCGAAAAGGGCGTCCCAAAAAAGGAGTTCGCGCCGAGATCAAAACCGAGCGGATCCAGGCCGTCCTGAATAGCGGGGGAAATTCCCGGCGATCCTCCCCCGAAAGCGAAGGACAGGCCATTGGCGAACGGGGTCATGACGAACGACAAGACCGTGGCCAGGTGCGGGTCAAGCCCCAGGTGAGTGAGAAGACCAAGCGAGGCCGTTTGGAGATCAGGAAGCGCCGTGAGCTCCTTGATGAAATTCCCGAAGGAAAAAGTCTGGGGGTTGAACGCCGCAAAAAGCGCGCCTTTGGCAAACACCGAAAGGACCTGGGTTAGCGCAGGGTCAAGCCCCAAACTGCTCAGGCCCATTTGAATGCCGAAGTTCAGCCCCATGGAAAACGCCTGAGTGGCCAGTTCGGTGGCAAGTTGGGAGGTAAGGCCCGGAATATTGAAGTTTCCGATAAAATTCCCGATCTGCCCGATGGCGCCTTTCACAGCATCAAACACACCGAGAACCGGCTTAAAAATATTCCCAAAGAAATTCCCGACACCCTCAAAGATCCCGCCGATGTTGAAACCATCAAAAGCGAACCCAATAATATTGAGACCCACGGAAAGCCAGTTGCCGCTCATGATCCCTTCAACGATGTTATAGATCCGGAGAGCGGCCTGAAGGAACGGCGCCAAAAGAGGAAAGGCGATGCTCAAAAACGCGACGGCAAAATTCAGGAAAAAACTTCCCCAGTCAGACCAGCCGGCGCCCCTTAATCGCTGGGTATCCTGGGCGGAAAGAAGTTTCTCCTGGTATCCGGGAAGCGTCTGGACCTTTTCTGTTTCGAGGCTGACATTCCCCTTCCAGGACTTTTCAAAGGCCTCGCGGCTTGTCGTGACGATCTCGTTTTCTTTATCGGGGCCGGCATGCGAGGCGATGTAGGTGACGCGATCGCCGTCGATCGCGGTGATCACGACGAAGTGGTTGTTGGTGATGTGGGCGATGATGCGTAAAGGAGATTGCTTCGCGGCTTCGCCGCTCGCAATGACAAGAAGATCTTCAAAGGTAAGATTGGCCCCGACAAGGTCAAGGCCGTAGAGCTTCGCGGTTTTATTTAAAGCATAAATGGAAAGAACTAAGTCACTGTCATCAAGGGGGGTGAGAACACCTGCGAGGATATCAATGAGAATAGCCTTCTCGGCGATGTCTTCCCTCGCATAGTGGATCCCCTTTTGATCAAACAGTTCCTCCAGCGAGAGAAAAGCCGACTGCCCGAAATGGAGAGAGCTGGAATTGAGCCAAGCCAGAACTTTCTGCGCGTCGGAAGCGCTGAGCGCGATGGCTTCATCCTGGGCAAGACCGAGATTTGAGAGGAAGGCTGCTTTGTCTTCGTCCGCGGCCGCGAGGTATTCATTTATCTTTTGAGTGACCCGGTCCTTTACATTCTGAACATAGGTCTGCCGTTCAAGAAGCTCGGGCGAAGCATAAAGATAATTTTTAAGCGCTTCCGACAGGTTCTCTCCGCCCGTGGTTTTGACTTCCGCAAAGGTATCTCCCGAAGCGTAGTCGATCTGCTCGACCCAGAAGTCGTATTCGGCCGATGACGGGTCGCGCCCCATGATCTTGCGGTAAGTGTCAAAAACGATCGGGGAAATTTCCTGAAGCAGGATCTGGGTCTTTAATTCAGCCTCTTGGGCGGCCAGCGCGGCGAACGCGACTTCGACCTCCGCATCGATCTGGTCGGAGAGGTCCTGGATCTGGGCGTCCAGCGAGGCGTAGGCCTCCGATTCGTCTTTCGCCAGATCCGACAGGTTCCCCCGCGTCTCATCCATTGTTCCGCCGATCTGGTTCAGGATATCCCCTTTTTGGCTTTTGGCTTCCTTGCCTTTGACTTCCATATCGGAAATCGAATTGAACTGGTTCTGAAGAATGTTGAGCTGGATCTTAAGGAGCTCACGCCGAGTCCAGACCTGACCTTCGATGGTATCCGTGGCATGATTGAGCTCCACCGCCAGGTCGTGAAGCGCCTTGGCCTTTTCCTCTTCGACCCTCTGATGGGCCTCCAAGATCTCATTAGGAAGCGTTTCCCGGGCATTTTTGAGATACACCCTCACAGGGTCGCCATTCGCGTCGTAACCATATTGAATGAGGACTATCCCGCTCTCGCTCAAGACCGTCACGGGTTTGCTGTTTTCATAAAGCGTGACCGTTTGATCGGCCTTTGTTTGCGTTTCGAGGACCCCGTCTTGAGAGAATTCCTGCGCCACGACGGTCTCGCCGTCAAGGACCGCCTCGTCCGCAATGGAAAACCAATCGCCGAGCGCGGCGGGAACCTGGGCATTGATCTCTAAAAAATAGGGCGTGTTGACCAATGAATCGACGAGGCCGTTGAGCGTCTGGGCCTGCGCTGTCAGGCTCTGGGGCGTCCCGGCAAGAAGATCGCCCTGCAGATCGTAATTGATCGTACCGGGGTAGCCCTGAAAGGTGTATCGAAGGAGCTGGCCGGCGGGGTTCGTCACTTTTTTAAAATTGAAATAGGAAACGTCCGCAAGGCTGTACTGGACATCGTAGATCATGGCGAACGCGTTGTGGCTTCCGCTTTCATTGGCGAAAGCGCCCGCGCTCGAAGTCGCCCGCACGGCAATGACGTTGGAAATTGTCACATTGACGGTCGCGGGATTGGCCGTATTGGCGTACGCGGTCGAGCCGCCCCCGCCGCTGTTGGAGTGGTTCTGCGAAAGCTTGGTTCCCGAAACAACGGTCCACTTCCCCGTCGTCGCGTCTTTGGTTTCAATGTAGGTGGCGGCGTCGCTCCCGTTGTCCGTCTCGCCGCTTGAAGAAGAGCTCGCTCCCATCCGGTAAGAGAAGCCCAACACAACGCTCGGCGAGCCGAAGGTGTGTTCCGAGCGCAACGTCGCCCGATAACTTCCGGCTCCCCCTCCACCCCCGCCGAGCTGCGCGGAGTTGAGATCCCCGTCGTGGCTGTACGGGCCGCCCGACCCTCCCTGATAAACGTGCTGGGCCGATGCCTCGATCTCCTCCGGGGTCAGGAAGCCCTCGAATTTTGCCAGTAGCAGATTGGAAGCCGTGTCGTATTTTAATTTTGTGCCGTTCACTTCCACCCAGATGGCGGTCGTATTGCCGATCACATTCTGGTCATAGGAATAAAGGAGCTCTAAGCCGTCCGGCGTTTCGACTTTTGATAATTTATTTCCGGAGAAATAAAAATGCGTGCCGTCGGTGTGGATCTCTTCGAGAATAGAATTTTGATTGAAAATAAATTTGTCGCCAGACACCAGGGTCATCGTAGCTCTTAGGATGTTTCTTCCGCCATCAAGCACGATATCGGTGATGACTGAGCCGTTGGGAAGTTCAATGGTGTCAACCTGGCCCTTTTCATAAAGAACGACGGCGCCGTCCTTGAGGACTCTTTTAACGAGTTCCTCCTCAATGATCTCTTTCCCGTCAACCTCATGATAGGTGTAACTGTAAAAAACACCCTCCTCCTCGCGAAGGATGAGCTGCTTCCCGGCGTCGTAGGTTCGGATCACTCCTCCCTCATCCGTGACGATCGTGAGGCCGCCGTCATAGGCGTAGTGGTAAACATGGAGAAGCCTCCCCAGGCGCGTGACTTCGACTTTGGACACTTTGCCATCCGTGTAGGAGTAGGTTGACAGGACGGAGGTGCTGGGAGAAAAGGAGGTGAGAAGAAAACCATTTTTGTACGTTTTGATGACCTTCTCTTCCAGGTCATCGATCAGGGTCAGCTCTTCCCCATCCGTGTCCAGCGCGTAGGAATAAATAAAGGTAAGGACGCCGTTCTTGTAGACTTCCCGGATCTTCTCGAATTGGTAAGTCACCTCAAGGGTGTCGGGATCTTCGACCGTCGGATGGATGATGGCCTTGAAAGCTTCAAAGTTTGCATCGTAAAAAGTCTCGACATCCCCCTGCGTGATCGAAAATGAGACCATTTCGCCCGTCTCATCTTTGATGTATTCGAAGAGCTGGGGGTCCGCGGCGGGAAACTCGATCCTCACGAGATCATCATTCAAGTAATTTAGAGTTTCCTCGTTCTGGCGGATGATCTGGACCAACGAGAAATTCTCGTCATAGACCATCTTGACCGCGGTAGTATCGCCGGGAAGGGCCACAGAGGTGTCCAGGTTCGCGACGATGGCACCGGGCGTGTCGTAACTGAAGTGATAGGTCAGGTTTTCCGGGGTGATGAGCGTCTGGGGCTTGCCATCCGCAAAAAAGATCTTCGTGAGGTCGGGCTTAGCGACGCTCACGAGCTGGCCGTCGCGGTAAAGCCTCTCCTCTCCGTCGGGCGAGATGACAAGGGTATCCTGGATCACGCCGTTCGCGTCGAATACCAGGTCGTGGAGTTCGGTTCCGTCGCTTTTTTCGATGTGATCTATTTCGGACGCTCCCGTTTTGTAATGGATCGTGATATCCCCGATCTTGAGCGCGGTGAGATTACCCGCGCCGTCACGGATGGGGACGATCGAACCGGGAGACAGCTGGAGCGTGGAATAATCAAACTCGGCCTTGTCCCGGAAAGAACCAAAGGAAGTGATGGTTCCCGGGACAAGGGTTGGGTGCGTGATGGCCCCTGACTGCGATACGACGCTGCCTTCGGCGTCGAGTACCGTGAAATCCAGAATGGACAAGCCATCCGCCGTGAGAACGATCTCATCGAGCGCCCAGCCTGTGCTTAAAACTATTTTCGAGAGTTTTTCATTTTCGTAAAAGTGCTTATTGCCGGACGGATCAAGAAGATACGCGAAGGAGGTCCCCTCAAGGACCAACACCGCGCCATTTTCCAAAAGGAGGCTCGGCTTGTTATCTGATGTATAAGAAACGGGAGCCTCGGAACCATCCGCAAAAATGATCTTCTTGACCTGCCCGTTCTCGTAGAGAACCTGGGTCCCATCGGCCGTACGGTAGGCGATGATCTGGCCATTCTGAAAAACCTGCAGGGACCCGTCGGAAAGCAGGAGATCGGCGACGATTACGTTGCCATCGGCATCAACCTGGATATTGGTCAGCGTCGTCCCGTCGGGCCGCTGGACCTCAACAAGCCGGTTTCCTATGTATTCTAGAACATCACCGTTGGGCGTTGTCAGGCTGAAGTTCTGATTCTGGAGGTCTTCAAGATCATTCTGATGCTGGATCTCATTTTCGACAACACTCTGGGAGGCCTGAAGCTGCTCAGAGGTGATCCCCTCGCCTCGCCTCATCTCATTCGTTTCAAAGGCTTGTTCCTGTTCCCAGAGGAGCTTTCTGACGTCAATGGCCCAAGCGAACTGCCACCAGGAGAGGGTGAGAACAAGGGTTAAGGCGGTGCTCTTCTTAAAAAGATTTAACAGCGCGTATCTCTTTAAATTAAAAAAGCCCGCGAAATTTCGCGGGCTTTGTGGGCCAAAATATGTGTGGCCGGGACTCATGTTGCTGTCAAAGTTACTTGATGAATAATCAAAATACAAGGGGGCAGGAAGAGAGAGATCAAATAAATAGAAAGAAGTAAGGCTAGATTGAAACGCGCTTAAATAAAGTGCATGTCCGAGCCCTATTTATTGTTTGAGAATGAAACGATAATTTGGTAAATTTAAATACACTCTTTAGACCGTGAGGCTTATGCAACTTTCCGACCGATCATTTTTAAAACGCTTCTCTGAACCCATCGACATCGCATGGCTCGTCTTCTTCCGCATCGCGTTCGGCGGGCTCCTGCTATGGGACGCTTTTCGTTATCTGGTGAAGGGCACTGCTCTGCGCCAATACATTCTGCCTACCTTTCAGTTTAAATATTTTGGATTTGAATGGGTTACCCCATTGCCGGGCAATAGCATGTACTTGGTTTTTTACGTCTGGGCGGTCCTGGCCCTTTTCATCCTCCTGGGTCTTTGGTACCGGCTGAGCGCCCTATTATTCTTTATTACTTTCACATACGTCTTCCTCTTGGACCAGACCGCGTATCTCAACCACAACTATCTTATCTGCCTCGTGAGCTTCTTAATGATCTTCCTGCCGGCCAATAAAAACTTTTCGCTCGACACCCTGAGAAAACCTCACACGCGGATCGACGTGGTCCCCGCTTGGACGCTTTGGCTGCTTCAGCTCCAGATCGGGATCGTGTACTTCTATGGGGGGCTCGCCAAGCTGAACACAGATTGGCTGGTTCATGCCCAGCCTATGCAAGACTGGCTTCCCAGGCCTTTCCCCGTCCTCAGCCAGTTCATGACGCACGAACAGATCGCCTATTTTTTCAGCTACGGAGGGTTTCTTCTGGACCTTTTAATTGTCCCGTTTCTATTATGGAAGCGTACACGCCTGGTCGCGTATATCGCCTGCCTATTCTTCCACCTGGCAAATTCACAGCTTTTTCATATCGGAATTTTCCCTTGGTTCATGATCGCGGCAACGATGCTTTTTTTCTCTCCGGATTGGCCTCGACAGCTCCTGAAGTGGTTACCCTGGAAGGCGGCACGACAGACATCGCCTCCTTCCGCGATCCCATTGAATAAAACTCCCCACCTATCCCTCTTATCCTCCGCGCTTCTCTTTCTCTACATCTCCTTTCAAATTTTATTTCCTTTGAGGCATTGGCTTTACCCGGGAGAAGTGAGCTGGACAGAAGAAGGTCACCGCTTCTCCTGGCATATGAAATTGAGAGACAAGGAAATGCGCTACTTGTTTATCGTAGTGGATCCTGTCACGAGGAAATCTTGGAACATTAACCCCAGGGATTATCTCACCACGCGCCAGGCAAACAAGGTGGGCACGCGGCCTGACATGATCTTACAATTTGCCAAGCACTTGGCGAAAGAATTTGAGAAAAAAGGGTATCCCGGCGTAAAAGTCCATGCGAATGTTCTCATTTCACTGAACGGCCGAAAGGTGGAACCGATGATCGACACTACGGTAGATCTCGCCGCCCAGCCGCGCAACCTCCTGCCGGCCCCGTGGATCCTGCCTTTAAAAGAATCTCTTCGATCCTAAAAAATAAGACCACCCAAAATAACCGGGTGGTCTTAATTATTATGGAGTCGGCCTCAGCCTTACGAACTACCCTGGGAATAACCTGTACTCCTTCTTCCGACTAATCGTTCATCCCGATCCTAGATCCCGCATCGCTTCCCCAAACACGGGTGCCCATGGATATATATTTAAGGATGAATAAGGGCAAATCTCTTATAGCTCCATAAGCCTTCTTTAAACATCCGATAATCTTTAGTCCCTTTTGTGCCACTCCATTCTAAGGCGTCGTCTGTTAAACATTCTGGAACGCTCTTCTTCACAAATTCTTTTCTCCAGTCATAGCCTTGTTCCGCGGCCCAAATAACATTTTGAGTGATATCCACTTCATTTAGAATCC
>CAZBAY010000258.1:0-1570 GCA_964489945.1 uncultured Planctomycetia bacterium | reverse complement strand
GAATGGCGAGCGCGGGGTCGCTCCACAGGATCCCCCGTTCGTGCTCGGGCGAATAAAGAGTAGACACCTTATAAAGGAATTCCGTGCCGTCTTCAAGCGCGAGAAAACCGTGGGCGAATCCCGGCGGGATATAGAGCATTTTCTGGTTCTCGGCGGAAAGGGTTTCACACGCGTGACGGCCGAAGGTCTTCGAACCCTTCCTGAGGTCGATGACGACATCGAAGGCTGATCCCCGCACGACCCGGACGAGTTTCGCCTGGGCTCGGGGCGGGACTTGATAATGGAGCCCTCTCAGGACGCCCTTGGCGGACATGCTGTGATTGTCCTGCACGAATTCCTCCCGGATCCCGTTCTCACGAAAAAGCTCGCGGTGGTAGCATTCAAAAAAGGATCCTCTCGCGTCGGAAAACACCTTCGGCTCGATCAATAGGACGTCGGGAATGGCGGTTTTTGAAAATTTCATAGACGATCTTTGATCCGGGCCGAAAGATCGATCAGGCTTTTTTCGGAAAGATCCGGCATACGGAAATGGAACACGCGCCGGCCTTTTCTTTCAAGCGCCTCAAAGTCCCCCATCGCCTGGGCGAGCTCAAGATCCGCGAAGCTGAAGGGGTCCCCCGGGATCGCGAGGTCATTTTGATGTGCGGCGGTGATCACGAGAAAAATACCGTTATTGGCCCCGCCCTTGTGGAGCTGGCCGGTGGAATGAAGGTAACGGGGACCAATGCCGACCGTCACCGCCTTTTTTGCCTTTGATCGGATCTCAAGCTGCAACTCCAAGAGGGTTTTCCGGACGGCTTCCCGATCCGGTAAAAACGCGAGGATCCCGATATAATCACCGGGGGCGGCGTCCGCAAGGATCGAGCCGGCCGACTCCGGCTTGGCCGCGATCTTCCCGCCCGACGCGGCCTTCTTTAAAATGGCTTTCGTACCGTCCTTGGCCGCCTGAACGTCTGGTTGGTCGAACGCGTTCACTTTAAGAAGCGCGCAGGCCACGGCCGTCGACATCTCCCAGCGGAAAAATTCGGCCCCGAGATCGTTCGCGTCCTTCATGCGGAGTGTGAAGACCGGGTGCCCCGCTTTCTCGAGATCCTTGACCAGCGCCTCCACTTCTGAGCTTTCCGCGCCGTCCATGACGAGCGCGACAAAAAACCGGTCTTCCCCATATTCTTCCGGCTTCGCAATGAACTCCCGGACCACCGGCACGATGCCCAGCTCTTCCTTGCCGGTGCTCTCCGCGACGAGCTGCTCGGCCCAGTCCCCGAAGGACTCAAGACCCTTCGACGTGAGGATCGTGAGTTTATCCCTTCCCGCTTCCGCCAGGACCGCCATCCCCGCTCCCAGCGCAAGTCCGGGATTGTCCGCAGCGGCGGTTTCCGGCGAGCAGGCGCGCACCATCCGCTCTGCGCTCGCCAGCACTTTCGCGACATCGACTCCGATGAGCGCTGCCGGGACGAGGCCAAAATAGGTCAACACCGAGAATCTCCCCCCGACGTCCTCGGGATTAAGGAACACCTTCCGGAAGCCGCGCGCTTTCGCGAGTTCCTCCAGCTGTGTCGCCGGGTCGGCG
>CAZBAY010000257.1:0-7201 GCA_964489945.1 uncultured Planctomycetia bacterium | reverse complement strand
ATTTTCCCGTATCGCCTTTACGAGGCGCTCCATCCCGAACATTTCCTTTTCCTCGTTCTTCTTATCCACCACACCGTCCGTGAAAAGGATCACGATGTCCTCGACTCGCAGCTGGACGCGGTTCGCCGCGTATTCCTGGCGGCCCTCGATGCCGATAGGCAGTCCCCCGTCTTTCACCTCCACGAACGCGCATTCGCCCGCCCGGAAAATGAGCGGCGGGTAATGTCCCGCGTTGACATAGGTCAGCTCCCTTGTCCTCGTCTCATAGACGCAATAAAGCATCGTGATGAACATTCCGGAGCTTGAAGTAGCGGAAATGAAGTCGTTCATTCGGTTCAGGATCTTCTCGGGGGCCTTTTCATCGGCCGAGAGCACCTGAAAAACACTGCGCGAATTCGTCATAAAAAGCGTACCGGGAAACCCTTTTCCGGCAGCATCCGCGATCACGATGCCCACCTGGCCCCGGCTGGGAAAAAGCACGTCATAATAATCGCCCCCGACCTCGTACGCCGGATACGTCGCCGCCGCCAGGTCCAGCCCCTCGATGGCGGGGATCGACGTCGGCAGCGCCTTTTGCTGGATCTCCGCGGCAAGCTCCATTTCCCGGTTGAAGCGCTCCTGGGTCGCCGTCGATTCTTTGAGCTTCGTCATGTAGGCCGAGAGCGAGCGCACCATTTTATTGAAAGAGGAGCTGAGATCGCCGATCTCATCATCAGACGTCTTCCGGATGAAGGTGTCAAAATCACCTTCGGTGATGCTCTTTGTGCTGGCGCTCAGCTCGCGTATCCGGCCGACATATTTTCCGACGATCGATATCGAGAACAAAAAGATCATGTAAAGTCCGATAACGCTGATCAGCATCGCCCAAAAAATGGTGGTGACAAAGGGCTGCATGAGCTGCGTGATCGGGATCGGATAATAAACGCTGCAGGACGCCCCCGGGATCTCCTCGTACACCGAAAGATAGCGGCCGCCGGTCAAGTCCAGCCACGCTCCGTTCTCAGGGACTCCCGCGCGTGCCTCGACGCGAAGCGCCTCGAGGTCTTCCGGCCAGGCCTCTTCGGCTTTGACGAAGAGGATCCTCTGCCCGTCGCGTCCGTCGAGGATCTCGATGCCGTTCGCCCGCTCCAGGAAAAATCCACCCAGCTCCTCCGTGAGATCTGACAGAGAGCGGCCGGGGTTCTTCGCGACCCATTTCTTGACCTCGATGACGGCCAACCGGACCGACGCTTCCGCGTCCTCCCGGATATGCTGTTCAATCTGCTTGTAGGTGAGGTACTGCTGAAATAGAATGACAAGGAGCGTGAGCAGAAACACGCTCGCGAAAAGCTTGACCGCTATTTTATGGCGAATGGATAAGTACATTTCACGGCCTGCCGGAGTGGCCGGCCAGAACTTCTGATGTGATCTGGGGCAGATCCTTGAAGCGGCCTGCCTGGTCAAACGTATTCACGATCACCGGCTCGATCTTTTCAACGACCCGGGCGCGGCGGATCCCGTTGACCTGATCCCGGAAAGCGCGCGGCTCTCCGCCCTCGCGGCGAAGAAACTCTCTCAGCGCAGCCTTCCTGTCACCGTCGAACCAGACCACTTTAAACCCTTTTTCCTTAAAAAGTTTGACGACGCGAATGGCAGTCGTTTCAGGAGGAAAACCCCAGGTGATCACCATGTCACGCTCATAGGACATAAAATCATCGATAAGGCTGGCAGGATTTACGACCAAGAGCTCGTTCCAAAGATGGTTCCGGTTCTCAAAATCAACATGCAGAAAACCCCTCTCTTCGCCGAGATACCGTCCCACCGTCGTTTTGCCTGTGGCGGGCACCCCCGCGATCAAGAGACGCTTTCTCATGCCTCTCATTATAGTTTAATAAAATAAAAAAGCGAAGCCGATTTCTCGGCTCCGCTTTGTTTATCGGATCCCCGACCCTTCTAGCTGAGGAAAGTCTCTTCCTCGCTTCCCTTCCTGCGTATCCTCAGGCGGGAAACAAACTGCCTTTTCAATTTCCGCTGCGCCTTCCGGGTCGCCCGGAAGAGCGGGTTGAAATAAACGAAGGAAAGAAATGAGTTCGCCTTGACCGCGCTTGCCGATTTCACAAAGCACCCCTTTCGGTTCTTACCTCAAAAGTTACTTGAGATTTCCCGAAATGGCAAGGGCGGGGCCGCGGCCCCTTATTTCTTGGAGCTCCAGATCTCCTTGGCCTTGGCCATCTGGTCTTCGCTCAGGACGCCCTTCAGCTCGGCGTAGGAAGCGATGACCTCTTTCGTCGAAGCGGCCATTTTAGCCGTGCCTTCGTCCACCAACGCGTTGAGGCCTTCGACATCCACCTTGGGCTGGCTCATTTTATCCGTGATCTCCAGCATGAAGATCTCCATATCCGCCGTCTGCTGGATATATTTTTTCTTCACGCCCATTTTGAGCTGCTTTATTTTCATTTCCTGATCGTCGGTCAATCCGATCCCGTCCTTGTTCTCAAGGAAAAAAGACGCTTTTTGCATGAACTTCCCGGTGACGGGGCATTTGTATTCCCCTTTGTCGCACACGGAACACGCTTTCTTGTAACCGCCATGGTCCGCGAACGCCGGCGTCGTCGCCAGCATTGCCGCGATGGCCACTAAAGCAACGTTGAACAATATACCCTTTTTCATCAACACCCTCCTTGTTTTATAGATACCCCTGCTCACAACTCCTTAGCCAGCACCCGGCTTTCACGCACCTGAGAATGGCCGGCAAATGCCCGGTTCGCCCGCAACTGACGCTCCACGATAAGATACCCCACTCCGAACCCGTAGCAACCCGCGATCAAGACACCCAGAAGAACGTAGGTCCACGCCGCCTGGTGATGAAAGGCGAATAGCGCCAGTAGAAGCAATAGATAAAACGGCTCACGACCGGTAAAACGGTCCAACACGTGCTGTGAACGCACAAATCTCCGGTCGCCCGCTCCCGTGCGGAGATATTCACGCCTCAGGTTCTGTTTCGTCGCGGATACTTTGAACCCGTAATAAGCGTTCAAAAAAAGCGCCGGCAGATAAAGCGCGATGGTGACCGGCCAACTCTCCGCCGGCAGAGCCCTGAGCGCCCCATAAAAGATCCCGCCGAGAATGGCGCTGGACGCGACGACATCCGAAATGTCATCCAGCCATTTTCCGAACTCGCTGGTCTTTCCGGTCGCGCGGGCGAGCTCGCCATCCGTATTGTCCAACACCGCCCACAGATAAAAGAAAACGATCGCGGCAAGTCCCCACCCTAGGCTCCCTGCCGCGAAGAAGATCGCCGAAAGGAAAGAGCAAGAAAGGGCCAGAAAGCTCACTTGATTGGGCGACACGTGAAATTTGGCGAACCACCGCACAAGCGCGGTCGCGAATGGCCTGTGGATCAGAAAATCAAGCGGCGTATCGCAGTCCATCAGATGCTTGTCCTCAGCGCGCTCCTTTTGCTGGAAATAACCCCACGCCAGGAAGCCGGCGCCGATCCACACAGTTTGCCGGAACCGCTTCATGAGGCTGATCGCCACCCCGAGGGACGGGTGAAAACCCATCCCCTGCGCCAGAAGCGCCAAGCCCGCTTCCTGCGCGCCGATATTTCCGGGAATGAAAAAACTTAGCGTCCGCACAAGGTGCAAGAACGATTCCATCATGACCGCCTGCGAAAAGCTCACAGGGTTCCCGAGGATCCAGAATAAAGCCCACATTTCCACCGCGCCCAGGATCCAACCCAGAAAATTGACGATAAGAACAGCCGCAAAACGCCCGTTGGCGGGATCGTAAAAAGCTCCGATCGCGTCGTCCGCTTCACCGAGGCGGGCGCGGGACCGGTCAAAAAGACCGGGTCTGATCCCTACCCGCTCCAACGCGCGCGTGAATGTCAGGAAAAATCCTTTTTTCTGAAGAAGGAAGAAGACAGCCGCGATGCCGAGAGATACAAGCATTCCGATGGACACGCCCCGGCGCCATTCCTCCGTTACCGGCAGATGGGAAAGCGCCAGAAAAAACCCAAGAGACCAGAACAGCATCTCGGAATAAAGCAGCATCGTGCGCGAGAGAACAACACTAGCCAGCGCTTGGGCCCTAGGGACGCGGAAATGCTTGGCCGCGAGCGCGTATTTGAGGAACTCGCCGCCTATATCGACGAACGGCGTGACATTATTGACCGCCTGCCCCGCGAGGCGGATGAAATAGAGCTTACCGAAGCGGATCCGCGCTCGGAATTTGGCGGGGAACACGCACCGCCACGCGAACGTTTCCCAGCCGTTCATGACCGAATAGATGAGCAGGAACACGACGCCCCAACCGCCCACCGAACGGAGCGCGGCGACCAATGGGCCGATCCCCGCCGAACGTACGGAAAGGACAAAAAGCGCCAAGCCCGCGAGAAAGAGAAAAAACTGGACCGTTTGCCGCTTTAGAGTCATCAGCTTAACTATGCCATATAGGACGGCTCATTGCCTGGTTTCCATTTGATCGAGCATCCCACCGCCGGCTTTTGGTGCCGCGAAACGGCCTTGCCGGTCAACACAGCATCGAGCGCTTCCCGGACATCTTTTCCGGTCGCTTTCTGAAGCCCGCCCGGTCGTGTGTCGTCAAACTGCCCGCGATAAACGAGTTGCCGTTCCTTGTTGAATATAAAAACATCCGGTGTCGCCACCGCCGTATAGGCCTGCGCGATTTTTTGCGTTTCATCAAAAAGGAACGGGAACACAAACCCCTCTTCTTTCGCCATCTCGGCGAGGCCCTCCGGCGCGTCTCCGGGAACCTTGGCCGGATCATTGGCGCTGATTGCGACGATCGCCGCGTCCTTGCTTTGATAATCTTTTCCTAACTGCGCGAGCGCCCCCTTCACATGCTGAACATAGGGGCAATGCCGGCAGATAAAGACGACCATGAACGCCTTTTTGTCCGCGAAATCCCGGAGCGAAACCTCATCCCCCGACACGACATCCGGCAGGCTAAAATCGGGCGCCGCGCTTCCAAGCGGAAGAAGCCCCTCCATACCTTCCGTGGTAGCGCAAAATCCCGACGATCCCATTGCCATGACTATTGCTAAAATAACTCCGAGCACCCAACCAAATCTTTTCATTTATATTCCCCCTTTGCGCTTAGGATATCAAGGTAACACCGACCAGCCGACCGATCGCGAACGTAACGCCCGCTGCCGCCAATCCGATCAAAAGCTGCCTCATGCCGGAAAAGATCACCCTGCGGCCGGTAAAAAGAGTGATCATCGCGCCGACCAGAAAGAGAGCGGACGCGCTCAAAGAAAGGCTCATGAGGACCGCGTGCTCCCCTTCCCAAAAAAAGAACGGCGCGAGCGGAACAGCCGCGCCGGCCGCGAACAGGGCGAAAGAAACAAAGGCCGCGCCCCACGCGGACCCGCCCAGACTCTCGGGATCGATCCCGAGCTCCTCCCGGGACAGGGTCCGGAGCGCGGTTTTGCGGTCCCGCATCATCGTCGAAGCCATTTTTTCGGCCTCATCTTTGGAGATCCCTTTTGCCTGATAAATGAGCGCGAGTTCTTCCCGCTCTTCCTCCGGCGTTTCCTCGAGCTCCTGCTCTTCGATCTTGATCTGCCGCGCGTAAAGTTCTCTGGAACTTTGAACGGACAGCCACTCTCCCATCGCCATGGAAAAAGCCCCCGCCAAAAGCCCCGCCAGTCCCGCGATAAGAATGGTATTTTCAGAAAACGCCGCGCCAGCCACACCCATGATAAGGCTCAAATTTGAGACAAGGCCGTCGTTGGCTCCCAACACCGCCGCCCGCAGGGCATTTCCGCCGATCACGCGGTGACGCCCCTCAAGGCGCGCAAGCGCCCCGCCTTCGAGCCCTCCTCTTGAGCCCTCAAGGATCTTCTGGATCACGCGCGCGTGCGAGCGCTCATCCACTGGCAGGTTCGTGCCCTTGGATTCGGGCTGATGATCATAAGAATCAATATCCGTGTGCTCGAGAGTCGTTACGATGGGCAGCACGAACGCGGCCCCGAACTTCGTGGCCAAAAAGCTCAGCACGCGCGACCGGGCGCTCGGTTTGCGCTCGGGAAGGGCGGCGCCCGCTTCTTTTATCTTTTTCTCCCAAAACTGCGCGTGCCGGGCTTCCGCGGCAGCGAGTTTCTCGTAAACTTTCGCGAGCTTGGGGTTTTTTTCCGCCCGGGACAGAGCTGTATAGAGATGGATGCTGTCGATCTCGCCCTGCCAGTTCGTTCGGTAACGTTCCGCGTCGGTTTGACCGCCCATTTGTTTATTCCTCTCCCTTGGAAACGACAGTCGCGAGAATGTTCGTCAGCTTTTTGGAATACAATGCGGGGTCAAGCTTCAGTTTATTTTCCACCTTGTTGTAATAGTCATTCGGCGACTCCGTAATGGTGTAACCATATTTCTCCAGAACGTAAAGGGACATGACCACCTGGTCCATGCGCTCTCCGATCGACATCTCGAGCCATTCCAGCCCCGTCACGTCTCGGTGACCGGACGATTCGGTGACGGATTTCCTCGCGTCCGATTCCATTGAACGCAATCCCCTTTCAGTTTCCTGAATGGCGCGGCTCCGCTCAGACTCGGTGATGGCAAGAGCGTCATGGCCCGCAAGAAGGGCGGCGGAAAGAAGGATGAGGGCGCAACCGTTCCGCGCCCTAGCTTTCATTGGAATGGAAATTACTTGGCGGCTTGTGATAAAACGGGGGCGCCGTTCGGCGCCGAAACAATGTGAAGGTCGCGTTGAGGGAACGGCATCGTGATGCCCGCCTCTTTCAGCGCCTTGAAAACCGCCAAGTTCACTTCATAAAGGGTCTGGACATATTGACGGGTCGGCGCCCAGTAACGCACGCCGATATTGATCCCGGATTCGCCAAACTCGCGGATGCCGACATGGGGCGGCGGCTCGTGGACGATCTGCGGAAAGCGCTTCAAAACATTCTCGATGACCTGGATCGCCTTCTCCGGGTTGTCGCCATAGCTTACCCCAATGACCTCCTGGGTCATTTTTGTCTCTTTGGAGTTAACGATGATCTCGCCGACGATGTCCTTGTTGGGGATCGTGATCCTTTCCCCGTCCACCGTCGTCAGGATCGTGCAAGGGATCTGAATGTCCTCCACGACCCCGCTGTAGCCCTTCACGCTGATCGTATTGCCCACAGCGAAGGGGCGTGAAAGAATGATCGAAAGACCCGCCGCGTAGTTGGAGAGCGGCGCCTGGATCGCGAAGCTCG
>CAZBAY010000256.1:0-4380 GCA_964489945.1 uncultured Planctomycetia bacterium | reverse complement strand
GCCGGTGACGATCGCGACCTTATCTTGCAGTCGTTTGGGATTCGAGGGCATGGAAATCCTCCAGCGCGTTCAGGGAAATCGTCTCCGCGGACGGATCTATCTTTCTGAGGAGGCCTTTCAAAACTTTTCCGGGGGAAAACTCAATGAACGTCTTGACGCCCTTTCCGAGAATGAACCGCATCGAATCCTCCCAGAGCGTCCGGTGATTCATCTGCCAGATGAGGTTCTGCTTGATCTGCGCGGGGGCGTTCTCGGCGTTGGCCGTCAGGTTGCTCACAACCGGGATACCGGGCTTTACGATCGTGACATTCTCAAGCGCTTTTTCAATACGGTGGCAGGCTGGCTCCATACAGCTGGAATGGAAGCCACCGCTGACTTCGAGCGGAATGACGCGCGCGCCAGCCTCACGAAGTTTTTCGATCGCGTCCTCCACTAATTTTTTTTGGCCGGAAATGACGATCTGGCCGGGTGCGTTGAGATTCCCGACTTCCGCGCCAGTCGCCGCGCAGAGCTTCTCCACGTCCGCGAGCGGAAATCCCAGAACGGCCGCCATCATGCCCGGTTTTTCCTGCGCGGCTTCATCCATGAACTGTCCGCGCGATTTCACGAAACGCACCCCGTCGTCAAAGGAGATCGCCCCCGCGGCGCACAGCGCCGTCGCTTCCCCGAGCGAAAGCCCTGCCGCGAAACGCGGCGTAAAGTTCACGTTCTTCGCGTGGCTCCTCAAAACTTCAAGCGCCGCCATGCTCGCGACAAAAATAGCGGGCTGAGCGAAACGAGTCTGGGAAAGCCTCTCAACGGAGCCTTCAAAGCAGATCGAGCGGATATCAAAACCCAAAAGCTCAGTGGCGCGGTCAAAGACCTTCCGCGCCGCGGGATAGGTGTCGTACAGGTCCTTTCCCATCCCGACATACTGGGATCCCTGTCCGGGAAAAAGGTAGGCGACGTCTACCATTCGATCACCATCGCGCCCCAGACAAGGCCGCTCCCGAACGTCGTCAATACGATCTTGTCCTTCTTTTTTATCTTTCCCTCCTTGACCGCCTCGCAGAGCGCGATGATGCAGGAAGCCGCGGAGGTGTTTCCGTATTTCTGAAGGTTCACAAAAATTTTCTCTTTGGGAAAAGCTAGGCGATCGGACACCGCGTCGATGATCCGCTGGTTGGCCTGGTGCGGAATAAAACAGGCCACTTCCTCTTTCGAGACCCCGGCCTTCGCCAGGGCCCGCGTCACCGCCTCCGCCATGCCGCGCACGGCGAGCTTGAACACCTCGGAGCCGTTCATTTTAAGATAGTGGTCCTTCGCCCCCACCGTCTCGCTCGTCGCGGGTTTCTTCGAGCCTCCTCCGCAGATCTTCAACAATTCCGCGTACTCTCCGTCTGAACCCAGGACGCTCGCCAAGATCCCGCCGGAGGTCGCCGGTTTCAGGATGGCCGCGCCGGCCCCGTCGCCGAAAAGGACGCAGGTTGAGCGGTCCGTCCAGTCAATAAAGGAAGAAATGAGGTCCGCTCCGACCACCATCACTGTCTTGTAGGTGCCGGCGCGGATGTACTGTTCGGCCGTCACGAGCGCAAACACGAACCCCGCGCAGGCGGCCGCGAGGTCGAACGCCACCGCGTTCCGGGCGCCGATCTTTTTTTGGACAAGGCAGGCACAGGACGGCAGCGGCATGTCCGGAGTGGTGGTCCCGACGATCAAAAGGTCGATCTCTTCGGCTTTAACGCCGGCGTTCTCGAGCGCCCTCTCGGCCGCCTTCGCGGCGAGCTCGCTCGTGCCGGTCCCCTTCTCGGCGATGCGCCGCTCAGAGATCCCCGTGCGCGAGAGGATCCACTCGTCGCTTGTCTCGACCATTTTTTCCAGGTCGCGATTGGTCAGAATTTTTTCGGGGACGTAAAAACCAACGCCGGCGATGCCAGCTCTGAGAGGGGCGGGCGCGCTCATTCCTTGACGTTCTGGATGGATTCCATAATATGCTGGTTGATCTCGTACTTCACGAACTCGCCGGCGACGCGGATCGCGTTCCGGATCGCGCGGGCGTTCGACGAGCCATGACTGATGATACAGGTCCCATTGATGCCCAAGAGCGGCGCGCCGCCGTACTCGGCGTAATCCACCTCTTTACGCAGCGCGTCGAACGCGGGCTTCGCGAGCAGCGCGCCGACCATCGAGATCCAGCTTTCCTTGATCTTTGCTTTCAGAAGCTTGCCGACGACATCCGCGATCGACTCAGCGACTTTCAGCACGACATTGCCGACAAATCCGTCGCAGACCACGATGTCCACCTTGCCGTTGAAAATATCGCGCCCCTCGACGTTGCCGATGAAATGGATCTGGCTCTTATTGAGAAGCTGGTGGGCCTCTTTGATGAACTCGGTGCCCTTGGAAGCCTCTTCCCCGATATTGAGGATCCCGATGGACGGGCGGTTCTTCCTTAATAAATAGCGGAAATAGACATCTCCCATGATCGCGTACTGCAAAAGATGGGCGGGTTTCACATCGATATTCGCGCCAACATCAATGAGGAATGTCGGCGTGCCGAGGGTGGGAAAAAGAATGCCAATGCCGGGGCGCTCGACGCCCTCGAGAAGCCGGAGTTTCAGCGTGCAGGCCACGACCGCGGCTCCGGTATGCCCCGCCGTCACGATCGCGTCGACGAGGCCCTCCTTCGCGAGGTCCGCGCAGATCGCTATCGAGGCGTCCTTCTTTTTACGGACAGACAGGGCGGCGGACTCATCCATCCGGATGAAACTGCCCGCGTGATGGATCCGGACGCCCTTGGGCACATTCCTGTGCTTCTCGAGCTCCGAGCGCAAAAGGTTCTGGTCGCCGACCAGAACGATCTCAAAATTGTAGGCGCGCGCCGCTTCGATCGCGCCCGCCACGATTTCTTGAGGGGCGTTGTCTCCCCCCATTCCGTCGACGGCGATGCGCATTAAGAGGTCTTTTTCTTTTCCTTTACCTTGATCTGAAGGACCGGCCGCCCCTTATAGTAACCGCATTTCGGGCAGACACGGTGCGGCGGGATGGGATTAAAGATCCCCATCTTATCGCATTGCTGGCAGGCGCTCGTGGTCATCGCGATCATCACGTCGTGCGTGCGGCGTTTGCGCGTGCGCGTGTTGGAGTGCCTTCGTTTTGGATTAGGCATAAATTTTATCCTTCCGTCTTACAGTTGCATTTGTCAGTATTCAGATTGGTCCCGCAGAACAGGCACAACCCCCGGCAGTCCGGCCGGCACAACACCCTGATCGGATGTTCCATAAGGATCTCGTCACGGACATCCTGATCGATCGTGACCGAGTCCAAACCCTTGATATCATAATGAAGGCTGAAGTCTTTTTCAAATAGATTATCAAATTCCTCGAGGCAGAGTGAACACGTGAAATGGCTCATTCCTTCCACGTGGACCTGAACGCTCAGGTCGTCGTCCGACTTCCAGGCCTCGGCCTTAACCGTCAGCGCGTCCGGAAAGCTCATGATGCCGATGTCAAGATCGAGATCATCGGGATTGAGCTCTTCCTGCAGGACAAGACTTTTGTCGTTTTTAAGGCCGGTCAAAGGGATCTTCATTTGGAACGATCAGCGTTTTTTAAATTTTCCCTTGATCGCCCTGACCACGAAATCGGGCGCGAAGCGGTCAATATTTCCCCCGAGCATCGCCACCTCTCTGATAAGCCGGCTTGAAAGATAGGCATAGGACTCGTGCGGCATGAGGAAAACGGTCTCTATGTCCCCGGCGAGTTTCCGGTTCGTGAGCGCCATTTGGAATTCGTACTCAAAATCCGAGAGCATCCGGACCCCGCGGATCATCGCCCGCGCGCCTTTCTTGCGGACATAGTCGACGACGAGCCCCTCGAATTCGTCCACCTTCACGCGGCCGAACCCCGCCGTCGCGCGGCGAAGGAGCTGCACGCGTTCCTTTACGGAGAAAAGAGCTTTTTTTTCGTTCGCCTGATGGGCGACCGCCACGATCACCTCGTCAAAAAAGCCCAGCGCCCTCTTAATGAGATCGATGTGGCCGTAAGTGACGGGATCGAAACTGCCTGGGTAAACCGCTCGGGTGTGATTTGCCTTCATATTCTTCTGCCGACAGGCATTATAAGGGAAAGCTCGCGGGCCGACAAGCAAAGATTATGTTATAATTGCCGTCTATGAAAGCCAAGCGGCGCATTCCAAAAAGGATCCTCATTGTCCTCGGTCTGGGCGCTTCTTTTGTCGCGGCGTACCTTCATTTCGGCATCTTCCCGGGAGACCTAAAAAAACCGGCCCTTGAAAAGATCGGGACCTATGCCCCTTTCCGGATCAACTTCGACAAAGCGCTGTACCTGCCCTTTCGGGGGCTCCGCCTCGACGGCCTGCGCGTATGGGATAAAGCAGGCA
>CAZBAY010000255.1:0-5136 GCA_964489945.1 uncultured Planctomycetia bacterium | reverse complement strand
GGCCGATCGCAACAAGAAGGAAGGCCAGTCGATCGGCGTCATCGCCGTGGACTCGCTCTTCACGCCGGTCAAAAAGGTGAACTTCCACGTCGAGGACACCCGCGTGGGCCAGATGACCGACTATGACAAACTTATCGTTGAGGTCTGGACGAACGGCAGCATCAATCCCAAGGACGCGATCTTGTACGCTTCGAATATTTTCCAAAGGCACTTGGACGTCTTCGTGAATTTCGGAAAGCTTCCCGAAGAGGACATGGTCGCGGAAGTCTCCGATGAGAAGGACCGCGAATTTTACAAGCGGCTTTCCCAGCCCGTCTCAGAGATGGAACTTTCGGTCCGCAGCGCCAATTGCCTGCGCGAAGCGCATATCAAGACGCTCGGCGAACTCGTCTGCAAGTCGGAGCCTGAGATGCTCAAGTACCGGAATTTTGGAAAGAAATCTCTCGCTGAGATCACGGCCATTTTGAAGGACATGAGCCTCGGGTTCGGGATGGAAGTGGACCTTGAGAAGCTCAAGCAGGTCACCGGGGAGACGTCATGAGGCACAACCGCCAGACTCACCGGCTCGGCAGAAGCTACTCCGAGCGGCAGGCCATGTTGGAAAACATGGTCACGAGTCTTCTTCATCACCAGCAGATCACGACGACGCTGGCGAAAGCCAAAGCGGCCAAGCGTTTGGCTGATCGCGTGATCCACCTCGGGAAGACAGACACGCTGGCCAAGCGCCGGAAGGTTTTTTCTTATCTTCAGGACCACGGCCTGACCTCAAGGCTTTTCAAGGAAGTTTCCCCGCGCTTCAAGGACCGGAAGGGCGGCTATACTCGCATCCTTCAGCTTTCACGGCGCAAGGGGGACGGCGCTCAACTGGCGCTTCTTGAGCTGACCGAGAAAGAGATCATTGTAAAAGAAACCAAGAAGTCCAAGAAGGGCGGGAAGGCCGCGCAGGAGCCTACTCGGGGGGAGGAGCATCCCAAGTCCATGACGCAGGTGGAAAAAGAAGCTAAACCGTCCAAAGAAGCGCCGAAGCGTGATAAGCCAAAACCCGGTTTCTTCAAGAACCTCGGGCAATTTTTCAGGAACAAGGGCTTCGGCAACAGAGGCGGCTAAACACGCCGAAGCGGGATCTTAATTAAAAAATTTGCCTCTTTTGAATTCGAAAGAGGCAAATTTTTTGTTATAATGAATGGATGATGATGAAAACAGCCGAACGAATGTCCAAAGTTTCGCCCTCCGCGACGCTGAAGCTCACCGCGAAGGCAAAAGAGATGAAGGCTCAGGGTCTGCCCGTGATCAGTTTCGGAGCGGGTGAGCCCGATTTCGACACGCCTGAGCTAGTGAAGCAAGAGGCCGTGAAGTCCCTACAGAACGGATTCACGAAATACACGCCCACCTCGGGCATTCCCGAGCTCCGGCAGGCCGTCTGCAAAAAGTTCGAGGAGGACCAGGGCCTCAAATACGCGCCGGAGAACGCCGTCATTTCCTGCGGTGCGAAGCACTCCCTTTATAATCTGATCCAGGTGCTGTGCAACCCGGGCGATGAAGTCCTCATCCCGTCGCCTTACTGGGTAAGCTACCCCGAAATGGTGTATCTGGCGGACGGCAAGCCTGTTTTTATCGAAACGCTTCAGAGCGAAGGCTTCAAGGTCACGCCCGAGAGGCTGAAAAAGGCTATTACACCCAAGAGCCGCATCCTGATCCTGAACAGCCCCTCGAACCCCACCGGCGGGATCCTCGAGGAAAAGGATCTTAGGGCTTTGGCGGAGATCATCGTCGAGAAAGACCTGATCTGTATCAGTGACGAAATTTACGAGTACTACCTTTATGACGGCGCCAAGCATGTCTCGATCGCGTCGTTCAATGAAGAGATCAAAAAACGCACGTTCGTCGTGAACGGCACGTCGAAAAGTTATTCGATGACGGGGCTTCGCATCGGGTACCTGGCGGGCGACGCCGAGGTCGTGAAGAAGATCGGGATCCTCCAGGACCACTCGACGTCGAACCCTACGTCGATCAGCCAGAAAATGGCCGTGGCGGCGCTGGGGCTTCCTAAAAGCTACCGGCAGGAAGTCCTGCAGAAGTTTGAGAAAAGAAAAGACCAGATGGTCGGGCTTTTATCGAAAGCGCGCGGTTTTGAGCCTTATCCGCCGCGAGGAGCTTTTTACGTGTTTTGCGATATTTCCAAAACGGGTTTTTCGTCGGAGACGCTCTGTGAGAGACTTTTGCAGGAAGTGAACGTCGCGGCGATCCCTGGGAAGAGCTTCGGCTCCGACAGGCACGTCCGTTTCAGTTTTGCCTGCAGCGAGAAAGACATTGAGGAGGGGATCGGCCGTGTTATCGATTGGTCTAAAAAGAACGTAAAATGAGCAGCCACAAGATCACGCTCATCCCCGGCGACGGGATCGGCCCTGAAGTGTCGCTGGCGACGCGGCGCTGTATCGAGGCGACGGGCGTGCAGGTCGACTGGGAAGTCGTCGAAGCCGGCGCGGACGTCGTCGAAAAGACCGGCACGCCGCTGCCGGACAGCGTTCTTGAGTCGATCCGCCGGAATAAAGTAGCCATTAAAGGGCCCATTACCACGCCGGTCGGATCGGGGTTTCGCTCGGTCAACGTGGCGCTCCGGAAGGAGCTGGATCTTTACGCGTGCGTGCGTCCCTGCAAGCTTTATCCCGGGATCCGCAGCGTTTTTGAGAGCATTGACCTCATGATCGTGCGCGAGAATACCGAGGACTTGTACGCGGGCATCGAGTTCCAGGACGGTACTCCCGAGGCGAAATCGCTGATCAATAAGATCAAGGAGCTGAATCCGAAGGCCAAGCTTGACCCTGAGTCGGCTATCAGTATCAAACCGATCTCTAAAAAAGCAACTCAGAGAGTAGTCAAATTCGCGTTCGAACTGGCGATCAAGAATAACCGGAAGAAAGTCACGGCTGTTCATAAAGCGAATATCATGAAGTGCTCGGACGGGCTGTTCTTAAGGGTCGCCCATGAAGTGGCGCAGGAGTACCTCGGGCGAGTGCTTTTTGAGGACAGGATCGTCGACAACATGTGCATGCAGCTCGTCCAGCGGCCGAATGATTATGACGTGTTGGTGTTGCCGAATCTTTACGGGGACATCGTTTCGGACCTCTGCGCCGGCTTGATCGGCGGGTTGGGGGTCGCGCCGGGCGCAAATATCGGGGATGGCATCGCGCTTTTTGAGCCGACGCACGGCAGCGCGCCCAAGTACAAAGGGATGAACAAAGCCAATCCGACGGCGATGATCCTTTCCGCCGTCATGATGCTTCATCATATCGGCGAGAACATGGCGGCGGATCGTCTTGAGAACGCTGTCGCGAAAGTTTTGAAAGACGGGAAATCCGTCACGTATGATCTGAGGGCGGACCGCACCGATCCGTTCTCGGCGGGCACCTCCCAGATGGCCGACGCGATCATCGCGACGATGAAATCTCAGTAAATGTCGAGGCCGCTGCCCGATTTTCAGAAAAACCGGGTTTTTGAGAGACAGCTGCCCGATTGGCTGCGAAAAAACCTCTCCGTGGGGCAGGAGGCGTCGCGCACGGACGCTCTTTTAAAAGAATTCGGGCTTCACACGATCTGTGAAAGCGGGCGTTGTCCCAACCGCGATGAGTGTTACTCGCAGAAGACCGCCACGTTCATGATCATGGGCGATATCTGCACGCGAAGCTGCGGTTTTTGCTCGGTCAGCACCGGCCGCCCGGACGCGCTCGACGCCGATGAGCCCCGGCGGGTCGTTGAAGCGGTAAAAATTTTAGGTCTACAGCACGTCGTCGTGACATCGGTGAACCGGGACGATCTGCCGGACGAAGGCGTTTCACATTTTGTCGGCGTGATCGAGGGTTTGAGGGCTGCGCTGCCGGACGTCATCATCGAGATACTGACGCCTGATTTCAAGCGGACGCAGGCCGCGGCGGTCGAGATCCTATTGGAGGTTGGTCCCGATATTTTCAATCACAATGTCGAGACGGTGCCGGGACTCTACAGGCGGGTCAGGCCTCAGGGCGATTATGAAAGATCGCTCCAGATCTTCCGCGAGATCAAAGCGCGATCCGCTTCAACGCTGACGAAAAGCGGCCTGATGCTTGGGCTCGGCGAAACGCGGGAAGAAGTGCTGAACGTTTTGAAGGACCTCCGGACCGTCGGATGTGATATCCTGACGCTCGGGCAGTACCTGAGGTCGAGCGGCATGGGGCTCCCGGTCGCGGAATATATTCATCCCGACGTTTTCCGCTATTATAAGGAAGAGGCGTCCGCGATGGGGTTTACATGGGTGGAGAGCGCTCCCTTTGTGCGAAGCTCGTTTCATGCTAAAGAGTCTTTTGAGTCGCTCCGGGAGTCATTGCAAAATAGGCGTCTAAGGGAAGTGAGGAATTGACATGCAGGAAGCCAATCGTTTAAAGAGACTGCCGCTTTATCTTTTCACCATCATTGATGAGTTGAAGAGGCGGGCGAGGGACAGGGGCATCGACGTCATCGATTTCGGGATGGGAAGCCCCGACCAGCCCCCCGCGCGGCATATCATCGACAAATTGTGTGAAGCGGCTCAGATCACCGAGAACCACCGGTATTCGAGAGGCGACGGCGATGTGGAGCGCCGCCTCCGCCGGGCGATCGCGAAGTGGTACAAGGGGCGTTTCAATGTGGACCTAGACCCCGACACGGAGGTCCTGCCGCTTATTGGATCGAAAGAGGGGATCGCGCACCTGTGCCTGGCTTATATGAACAACGACGATATCGCGATCGTCCCCAGCCCCGCATACCCCGTTCATTTCAACGGGCCCATCGTGGCGGGCGGCATCCTTTATAACGTTCCCATCACGCCGGAGAAAGGTTTCATTCCGGACCTTCATTCCATTCCCAAGGAGATCGTCCGGATGGCCAAGCTTATTTTCCTGAGCTACCCGCACAACCCGACGGGAGCGGTCTGCGATATCAAATTTTTCGAAGAAACAGTAAAGTGGGCTCAGGGCAAGAACCTCATCGTCGTCCACGACCTCACCTACTCGGATATCGTGTTCGACGGCCACAAGGCCCCGAGCTTCCTGCAAGTGAAGGGCGCCAAGGACATCGGTATCGAGTTCCACACGCTGTCGAAGTCCTACAACATGGCCGGCTGGC
>CAZBAY010000254.1:0-2857 GCA_964489945.1 uncultured Planctomycetia bacterium | reverse complement strand
AAACCGAATTCATTGTTCGTGCCGTAGGTGATATCGCAGGCGTAGGCCGCCTGGCGATCCGGGGGCGTGGAGCCGTTCTGGATCACGCCGATCGAAAGCCCCAGAAATTCGTAGATGGGCCCCATCCATTCGCGGTCTCTTTTGGCGAGATAATCGTTCACGGTGACGACGTGCACGCCTTTGCCGGTCAGCGCGTTCAAATACACGGGGAGCGTCGCGACAAGCGTCTTTCCTTCGCCGGTCCCCATCTCGGCGATCTTCCCACGGTGAAGCACGACGCCGCCCACGATCTGGACATCAAAGTGCCGCATTTTGACGGCGCGCTTGGCCGCTTCGCGGACCACCGCGAACGCCTCGGGCAAAAGCGCCTCAAGGGCCTCTTCCTTTTTCAGGCGTTCACGAAATTCATCGGTCTTGGCCCGGAGTTCGCCGTCGGAAAGTTTGGAGGTCTGGGGTTCGAAGCTGTTGACCTTCTCGACGATCGGCGTGATCTTTTTGAGCGTCCGCTCGTTCTCCGTCCCGAATATTTTTTTAAGCACCCAGCCGACCATTTAGATTGTCCCGCCCTGTTTTCTCAAAAAGGCTTCCATAAAATCCGTCAACGCCCCGTTCAGCACCGCGGTGGCGTTGGAGGTCTCATGCTCCGTGCGGTGGTCCTTCACCAAATTATAGGGATGAAGCACGTAGGACCGGATCTGGCTTCCCCACGCGATCTCTCTTTTTTGGTCGTAGGCCTGCTGGGCTTTGGCTTCGCGCTTTTTCATTTCCAATTCATACAAACGACTCTTCAAAACCTTCATCGCGGTGGCTTTATTTTTGATCTGGGACCTCTCGTTTTGGCATTGGACCACGAGTCCCGATGCCAAATGCGTGATGCGAACGGCTGAATCCGTCGTGTTCACTCCCTGACCGCCCTTCCCGCCTGAGCGGAAAACGTCCACGCGGATCTCCGCCTCCTTCACCTCGATCTTGATGGTATCCTCCACTTCCGGAATCACTTCGACGGAGGCGAAGGACGTGTGGCGGCGCTTGTTGGAGTCATAAGGAGAAATGCGGACCAGCCGGTGCACGCCGTTCTCGGTCTTGAGATACCCGTAGGCAAAATCGCCTTCAACGAGAAGCGTGACGTTCTTCACCCCGGCCTCTTCTCCCGGGAGAATATCGATGATCGCCACTTTAAACCCTTGATCTTCCGACCAGCGGCTGTACATCCGGAGAAGCATCGAGACCCAGTCGCAGGATTCCGTCCCGCCCGCCCCCGCGTTGATCGAGAGGATCGCGCTGTTCGGGTCGGCGGGCCCGCCGAGAAGCTTTTGAAACTCAAGATGCTCGACTTTTTTGTTGAGCGCTTCGGCCTCCTCCTCTAAATGCTTCAGGTCCGCGGCGTCGCTTTCTTCCGTTATTTCTAAAAGACCGGCCAGCTCCCGGTGCTGGCTTTGTAAAGCCATGAAGGGCTCCACCTGGGTTCTCAGGCGTTTCAGTTCCTGGATAACGGGGTTTTTCCTGTCGTCGGGGAGAGACCAGAAATTGGGCTCGGAAAACTGCCCTTCAAGTTCCTGCATGCGTGCCTGGAGCTTGGTAAGGTCAAAGAAACCTCCCCAGGCCGTCCAGCTTATCGCCCGTCGCCTTTAATTTATCTGCTAAATCCTTCTTCATTATGAACCTTCCTCAAATAATGTGAGATTTTACCACGAGTCACAGCCCCTGGGTATTCTTTTCGGGAATTCCTACCTGGGGCACACCCGATCCTTTTGTCCTCCTTTGCCTGTGGTCTTTCCGTAAATGGCGGGAACCCTCGGCACGGCGGACAAAACGTAAGATCAAGATAGACTGATGTTGTCCGGCGTGCCGCTTCCCTGCCATTTACGGAAAGACCACAAGCGGGCAAACGGAGTCCAAAAGTGATCGGGGTCGCCCCTGGAGGATGAACCCACCTTCTTCGACGCGACATTTTGCCTTTTACGACTGCTTATGAGTCTGAAGGAAAGGGTCTGGGGAGACGCCAAAAAAGCCGCCTGCGAACTTATGGGAGCAGGCTTGTTTTTTTGGCGAGGGGCATCCCCACCCTTTCCTGAAGACGAATGGGAGAAAAAGGCAAACGGAGCGGAGCAGAAGGGGGTTCATCTGTCCACTGGGGGGATCCACGTGAAAGAAGACAAAAAACTAAGCAGGGCTTCTGCTTAATAGAACACGACGCCCTGGGTGCGGCCGTGCTGGGTTTTTTCGTCGTACAAAACGTCTTCCCGCCGGTGCTTTTCGACGATGCTCTTGGCCCGCTCCTCGCAGGCCGCGCTCAGCTCCCCGCAGGTCTTATAAAACTGCATCTTCGCCAGGGTATCCTCGATCTCCTCCGCCGCCTGGACGCCGTGCTGCCCGTGGCCTTCCTCGTGGGTGGTCAGCGCCTTGATGAACGCGTCCCACTTGAGCCTCGTCACCAGGTCCGCGCCCATGGGATTGGCCCATTTTGGCAAATAGTAAAGGATCCGGACCTTCGTTATCACGGAGGCGATGGAGCAATTGTCTTGCCCCCTGTTGTACTTGTAAAACCATTGCACATTCCAGCGGCAATACGCGCTGTACTGCTCCCCCCGCGCGGTGCCGAGCCCCTGATCATGGATCAGCTTGCCCAACTCCTGCTCGCTCTTACCGCGAAGCGGATAGGTTTGGGTTTCGATCTGAACCTCCGGTTCCGCGTACGTAGAATGCGCGCCGAGGGTCAAAAACCAGACGATAAATAAAACGCAGCAATTCTTGGAATGGGCGAGCTTAGCGGGACATCCCCTAACAGTCTGCTGAAAAGGCCTCATATGCAAGGCGCGAAGGAGTGAGCGCGGAGACGCTATGGGAATAGCGTCGC
>CAZBAY010000253.1:0-11737 GCA_964489945.1 uncultured Planctomycetia bacterium | reverse complement strand
GAGCCCGCATCCTCTGTCCTGTTTCTAAAATGTCGCTGACGATCTTTTTGACGAGAGGAAGCGTTTCGGTGGCTTTCTGGGGGGTAAAAAATTTCACCGCTGGTATTCCTCGAGAAGCTCGATCACCTCATCGATCTTTTTGAGAACTTTTGCGGGGAGGGAAAACTCCTGGAGCTGGCTTTTGGCGTTGCGGAAATTCGTCAGAAGTCTCGCCACCGCGGCGGTCTTTTGGTCCTCTTCCTCTTCGGGAGAAAATTTTTTCGGATGAGCTTTTAAAATATAGCGGATTTTCTTTTTGACTTCCTGGTCCTCCCGGGCGTTCTCCAGGACCTGCTCGCGCAGCTCCCGGTAGTCGCTTTCGGGAATACGTTCGTTGCCCTTGGCCAAACGCAGGGCGTTCACCGCTTCGTAGCTCGGGATCTTGGAAGGTTCGCTTCCGTCCGCCGACTGGCGCTTCAGGTAGGCCGGCTCTTCCCGTTCCAAGAAGTAATAGGACTTCAAAAGTTTCACCGCGGTCGGCTGCCGGATACCGATCTCCTTGGAGCAATAGGCCTCGAACGTGAGATAGCCCCAGTCTTTGAACAACTTATCCTTATAAATGGAATAGAGGCAGCGGCCGAGCTCCATCCAGGAGTTCTTGAACTGCTTGGCGCAATCGAGCGCTTTATACCGGAAAGAAGCCGGATCGAGGCTTCCCATCTGTTCTTCAATATGCTGAATAGATTTAGATTTCATCCTTCGGCCGTCCGGGAAACCGTAGGGCCGAGGACCTCGGCGATGCGATGGGATTGGAGGTGATGCGAGCAGTACCCCTTCGGGTTTTTCTTCAGGTATTTCTGATGGGTTTCCTCTGCTTTGTAAAAATCCGTCGCGGTAATAATTTCGGTCACAATGGAATTTTTGAAAATGCGCGCTTTTCCGAGAAGCTCCACGGACTTTTCGGCGGCGACTTTCTGCCCATCGTCGTGATAGAAGATGACTGACCGGTATTGGCTGCCGATATCGGGGCCCTGCCTGTCCTTCGTCGTGGGGTCGTGGTACTGCCAAAATGTCAAAAGAAGTTCTTCGTAGGAAATCTTGGAAGGGTCATAGGTGATCTCCACCGCCTCGGCATGGCCCGTGCGTCCGGAGCAGACCTCTTCGTAAGAGGGGTTTTTCGTGCGGCCTCCGGCGTAGCCGACCCGAGTCGAAACGACGCCCGGAAGCTCCCCCAGGATCTTTTCAACACCCCAAAAACAACCCGCCGCGAATGTCGCTTTTTTCACGCTAGCTGCCTCTCCCCCCATCCCCGACCGGCCAAGCGCCGGAACCAGCATGAGTATAGCGAAAACCCCCAACGTTCGGAACCAGATTTTATTCCCCATACAGACCTCTCAAAAATGGGCGGTGGAGGACTTGAACCTCCGACCTTCTGAATGTAAATCAGACGCTCTAACCAGCTGAGCTAACCGCCCGAAACTCATGAGGGCTGACCCTTCAAATTATACCGTTTCCTTCGGGCTTCCCGCAATGCATGAAATCCCAGCGCGGCCAGAAAATAGAGGGCGGGCAAAAAAGGAAAACGGTACCGGGCCACACCACCGGGACTTGCCATCACCGCGAAATAACCTATCCATAAAATACAAAAAATCAAAGACCCCTTTTCCCTAGTGAAAGGACTGTTAAAAAACTTCCTGCCGGTCCGGAGAGCGAACATGAGCCCCAACGCGACGATGACAATGTTCCAGGCGGTGTACAAATGCACAAGCATCTGGTGGAGCCATCGCAAAGGCGTGCCTTTGGCGGCAAACTCCGGAGCCACGCCGGTAAAGAAAATTTTGCGCAGGCCCTTCAGCTCAGCTTTGACAAAACCCAGCGGATGCTTCCAGGCCGTTTGAACCAAAATGCGCTTGTGCCAACGATCCCGCTCGGCGTGCGTCAGCGTCCCGGTGCCCGCCAGACGGCTCAGCTCTTCATTGAGAAAACGGTGGGCTTCCTCTTCGGAGCATTGCAGGTCCTGCATTAAGATCAACTTCGCCCGTATATGCATGACGTCTGTCCCCGTTTTGGCGACAGTCCATTGGCCATGCGATTGCCAGTTGTGATAGCTCCACCACTGGATGAGGCCCGCCGATACGCATAGATAAACCAAGACCGCCGCAAGAACCCGAAGAAAAGATCTGACGTTTCCGCGGAGTTCGCCGCGAAAACACACGATAAGAAATAGAGCCTGAAAGATCGGCCATAAAACAGCGACCGGCCGGATCAAAACCGCGATCCCCTGCAGTAGACCGCATAGCGCCAGACCTGAAAACACACGGCCCTTCCTTAATGCCCAATCCATCAGGAAAAGCGATGAAACGAAACAAAATAAAAAAAAGGCTTCCGTCATGACCTGGTTCGTGTATTTCAGGAGGACAAGATCGAGCGAGAACAGAACGCTCCAACCCAACGCGAAGGAAGCGCTGACAACTCGGGACAGAAAATAATAAAGGAGAACGGCGATGAGAGCCGCGAAAAGGTGCTGAAGCCGGAGGATCCGCGTGACCTTGTCCGGCGCAGAAGCGGTGACCGCGAGTAAAAAGGGATAGCCGGGCGGCCAGACAAACGAGACAACGGTACGGAAGTGGCCTCCCGCCTTTCGGAAATCATCGGCAGATTCCAGATAAGCGAAACTGTCGGGTTCCAGAGATCCCGGAGGGTTCCCGCTCTGGATCGCGAGAAAAACAAAGGACTGGATCAAAAAAGCGGCGGCAAAAACAAACAAGGCCCCTCTTACAGAAAAGGAGGGGCCAGTTTTAGGGAGCGCGTTATCCATAGAGGTTTAAACGAAATCCGGGGCGCCGGCTGACTCCAGGTCCTGCGCGACGCTTTCGTAGCCGTTCCCGACCGTTTTTGCGTCCTCCTCCGACCAGACACCAAGTTCCATCAGAACCGCGATCTCATCGGCAAGGTCCGCCACAGGGGCCTGGGTCCGAAACACCACGGGCTGGGAGGATAGTGTAACGGGCTGGCCATCCGGGCCTTTCGGCAAACGTAACACGACAACGACCGCTAAAAAGAGAACGGCAAAGGTTGGGACCCACACCGGAAAGAATCTGCGGACCGGTTTGTAAGCGGGCGATTCGGCGGCCTCTTTTTCACGGATCCTGTCTTCGACCGAAGCGCTGAAACCGTCCAGAAGCCCTTTGGGCAGTTCTTTTTTTCTCTGGGCTTCGAGCTTTTTCATCAGCTGCCGGTCCATTTTCTCGAACGATCCGTCTTTCATCTCACACCTCCTCAAGCGAAAGGTACTCGCCTAACATTTTTTTCATCTTTCCGGCCGCATGCCATAGATGCGCTTTGACCGCGCCCACGGAGAGATCCATGCTCTCAGCCACCTCCTGCAGGCTCAGCCCTTCCAAATACCTTAAAATGAACGCGCTCTTCTGCTGAAAGGGCAGTTTTTCAAGGGCCTGGGAGATCTTGGACCCAAGTTCCGCGTCCAAAAGCGCCTCATCCGCGCCGCGCGAGCCAGCCGGCACGTCCGCGACCGGATCTCTTTCGCCTTCTTCATTCTTGAAAAGCCCCAGCGAGATCAACCGTCTCACCTTTTTTTTCCTCAAAAAATCTTTGCAGTGATTGGCGAGGATCCGGTAGAACCACGTGTAAAACCGGCTCGTTCCCTCAAAGTTGCCGAGCTTCTCGTAGGCTTTCACGAACGCCTCCTGCGCGAGGTCCCTGGCGTCTTCGTAATCACCGGTAAACGAGTAGGCCACCCGGACCGCCCTTTCCTGGTAGAGTTCCACAAGCCCGGAAAACGCCCGAAGATCGCCGTTTCGGGCGCTTTGAAGCAGCGTCTCTTCGTTAAAAATCTCCGTCACGAGTGCCATCGCCGGTGTGTGCGCGCTTCCATGGTTTCCGCCAAGCGCCGGGACGGTATTCCTTCCTCGGGTGTTGCCCGAACTGCCAATGCTCAAAACGCCGGGCGGCGCCGGGATGTCTTGTCATGCACTGACTGAATCGCTCGGGATCGCTCCGCCGGAGCTCCTCGAGTTTCCAGACCTTATCGCGCATGATCTCTCGGTACCTTTCAGGATCCTCAACACGCAAACGCTTTAAATGATGGAACCGTTTATCGGCTAGTTGGCGCTTCACCTCTTCGAACTTTTGAGGGTCCCGCTCTTTGAGCTCCATCATCTTTTCACGGATGTGGCGTTTACGCTCCCCGGTCACCCTGTAAAATTCTCCGGGATTTTCCCGTTTAAGTCTTCTGAGCTCCTCGATCCGCGGATCCGCCGTTTCCCCCGCAATGACAGGAGCGGCGCCCCACACCAGGAGCGCTGTAATAACCGCAATTTTTATGAACCCATTTTTCATCGCAGTGCCCTTTCTCATCGTTTCACCTGATTAGACGAGAAATTGAGTGAAAACGTTTAATGGCCTGTATTTTCATAACCTATTTAAATCATTAAGCTTATGAATTTATTTTTTGGGAGCTTTGAGTTGTTTAGGCAAAGGGTCGATCTTCGCGGCGAGAATGAAGTCATTTTCGGAAAGACCCCCGATGGCGTGCGTGGAAAGCTCGATCGCGAGTTTCCGGTAGCCGGTCAGATGAACGTCAGGGTGATGATCTTCGCTCTCCGCGACCCGGGCGATGGCATTGACGAATTCAACCGCCGCCATAAAATCTTTCATTAAATAATCGGCTCGAATGGACTTTCCGTCAGTGGAAAGTTTCCAATCGGGCATTTCTTGCAAATACGCTTCCGCTTTCTCGCGAGGCAGAGGAGGAATGCCGCCCTCACAAGGAACGCATCTTTTCTTGGAAAGTTCGGACATACGCCCTCCTACTTAAATATCACTAAGCTGGATGTATACCCATGCACGAAATTTTTATTTCCAACAGGGCCGATCTCGCCGTTGGCGAAAAATCCCGCCAGCGGCAGCGGTCCCTTCAGCGACTGGATCATCCGCGCGTCGTGATCGGGTTCGCCGTAAAGGCCCTTCCCTCTTCCGCAGCAACTCACGAGTAGGCCTCCTTGGGGGGAAACCTGCCCGCCGTGGTGGGCACCGCCCCCGGTAGGGAGTTTGCCGAGCAGCGCCTCAAGATCTTCACCCGACGTTTTCGCGTCCCTCAGCTGGAACTGGATCGTCTGGCCGACCTTGGGCAGCGCTCCGATAGCGAGCGCCCCGCTCTCGGGGTCGAAGCCCACGAGGTTCCGGATGAGAAAATCCCCTCTTTTAAAAGTGGACTGTTTCTCGTTCATGACAAGCCCGACGAAAAGCGCCTGCTCGGAAAGCGCTTTGTCCTTCGCAGGCAGCCCCTGAAGGAGGTCCTGCACGACCTGAAGCGCCGGCCGACCCGCCAGTTCATGGATGACGTTGTTCTTGGCGGCCGTCACGACGAATGGCTGTCCGATGGGGCGGCAGCCCTGCGATACGATGATCTCAAATGTGATCTTGCCCGTCATCGCGATCCCGACAAGCCCCTCCCGGTAAAGGCCGCCGTTCAGCGCGAGCCAGTTTTCGACGCCCAAAACGCCTCCACTGGCGAGGCCCCCGATGATCGGCAGGCCTTTGTAGCCTTCATTGAACACGTTCAGCACTTTTGTGATATCGCAGGTCGACGGGTCGGCCAGGCAGAGAAAATGCGGTTTGTCCGTGGGGTAAAGATCCAGGAAATTAAGGAGGTCGGGCCCGGTTTGGAGGGCGTCCGCTTCGGAGGCTGAAAGCGTGAAGGGCGAAAGTTTGACGTCCGGAAGGTGCATCGCGAGCACCGAAACGCCGGGTTCCATCTCAATTTCCCTGTCATCGGCGATAATCCCGCTCGCGTTGCAGCCGATCATTGATCCGCAGCGCAACCCCCCGGATAGGATCCGGCAGAACGCGTCGGCGTCAAAATCTCCGAACGCTTCCGACACGAAAAATATGGCCAAGTCGCACGACTTCCCGCCGAGCGCCTGATGAATTTTAGCGGTGAGCGCTTCTGTTTCCTTGCGCCAGTCTTTTCCGGCCGCAAATCCGGATAAAAAAATTTTTTGACCCATCACTAAGGCTCCTTTACCTCTAGTTTATCACACGAGACCGCGCGGAGCGGCGAAGGGTCCGAACAGCTTCGACGAGAAGCAGGACCGCGAGAATAAAAAGAAGGACCGCGATGGCTCCAACGGGATCGGGCTTCATCAAAATAATAAGCGACCAGAACGTCATCACCATCATAAAGAACATTGGGATCGCGCTGATCCACCACGCCTTGCCGGACTTTTTCAGCCAAAGCGACAGGATCATCAGCGTCAGGCCCGCCAAAAGCTGGTTTGACGTGCCAAATATCGTCCAGAAGATCTTCCAGGCGGGGATCGCGGCTCCCGTGGGATCCGCAATTTTAAGACTCACACAAAAAAGAGGGACGGCGAGGCTCGCGAGGGTCGCCCCCACCTTGCCGGCCCAGTTCTTCCAGCCGGTGAGTTCCTGAAAAATATACCGGGCCAGTCTTGTCGCGACGTCAAGCGTGTCGTAGATGAACGTCGTAAAGGCCAGGAGCGCGAACGAACGCGCGAGATCCCTCGGGATCCCAAAGTGATGCACAAAGCGGCTAAGGCCTTCCGCGTAGATCCGGTCAGGCGACCCTCCCGTCAGCGGATCCCCCTTCGCCAGGATCATGACAGTGGCAAGAGCGATGAGCGCCACGACGCCCTCAAGCAGCATGCCACCGTACCCTACGAGATGGCAGTCTGTCTCCTTTGCGATCTGCTTGGAGGTCGTACCGGAGCAGACGATCCCATGAAAACCGGAGCAGGCCCCGCAGGCGACCGTGACGAAAAGGATCGGAAAAAGCGGGAAACCTTTGTCATTCGTGAATCCGATAAAGGCCGGATACTGGATCTTCTCCCCTCCCAGAAAAAGACCGATAAGTCCGATCGCGAGCGTCCCGTAAAGAAAAAAACCTCCCAGATAGCCGCGTGGCTGAAGCAGAAGCCACACCGGTACCAAAGACGCGATAAAACAATATACCAAAAGGACAATGTTCCAGGTTTTTTGGGGATTTTCAAACCATCCCGCGGGGAGCACCAGCGGGAGTGACGGGCCAAACCAGATCGCCAGTAAGACGAGCGGTAGAAAAACGAGTGTCGCGATCCCCAAAGGCATCCGGAAACGATAAAGGGCGATGCCCATCGCCACGCCGATCAAGAGATATAGGAAAGAGGACATCGCGACGCCTCCCCCAAGCTCCGCGTCCACGAAAGAGCTTGAGGTGAGGTCCGTGAAAGCCGTGATGACGTAAAGAAGGGAAAGCCAGACAAAAATAAGGAAGATCAGGTGGCCGCGCGGGCCAAGATAATCCTTCACGATCTCAACGATCGAAGCGCCGCGGTGTCGGACCGAACCCGTGAGGCTTGAAAAATCGTGCACCGCGCCGAAAAAAATCGCCCCTCCGATGATCCAGAGAAGCACCGGAAGCCAGCCGAACCAGAGGGCCGCGAGGATGGGCCCGACAATAGGGCCCGCCGCCGCGATCGCCGAAAAATGCTGTCCTAGAAGAAAGCGTTTTTTTGCGGGAACAAAGTCGACGCCGTCGTTCACCTCGCAGGCGGGGGTCTTACGGCTGTCATCGAGCCCGAAATGGCGGCGCAGAAAACGCCCGTAAGTAAAATAGGCCAAGAGGAAAAGCCCGCAAACCGCTAAAGCCACGATGTATAGGCTCATTCAGACCTTGTCAGGCTTTCGGAAGGACGGATACGTCGAACCAGTATTTTTCGAGGAGGCCCGCCATTTCCACGAATTTGTCGAAATGGAGGGGCTTGCGGATGAAAGAATTGACGCCGATGTCAAAGGTCCTGAGAACATCTTCCTCGGCGCGGGAGGTCGTGAGCACAACGACGACGATACGGCGGAGCTCCGGGTGGGACTTGATCTCCTTTAAGGCTTCACGCCCGTCCTTCCGCGGCATGTTGAGGTCGAGGAGAACGATCATCGGACGCGAATGGTCCTCGCGGTCCTTGAATTTGCCCTGGCGGAGCAGATAGTTCATCAGCTCTTCCCCGTCATTGACTCTGAAGATCTCGCCTTTGAAACCGGCTTCCTTAAACGCGTCCGTCACCAAGAGATAATCGTCGTCGTCATCTTCCGCGTACAAAATAAACGGCGGTTTTTTCGGTGGTTCGATCAATAGATCCTCCTTTTAACTTACGAGCGGCAGCGTAATGATGAACGTACTGCCCTTGCCCGGAGCACTCTTGGCCGTGATCTGCCCCCCATGGCGCTGGACAATGCGGTGACAGATCGTCAGCCCGATACCGGTTCCCTCAAACTCTTCATGCCCGTACACCCGCTGGAACGGCATGAAGATCCGGTCCACATATTTTTCTTCGAAACCCACGCCATTGTCCTCGACACTGATCTCCGCGAAGCCGTTCCCCAGATCGCGGCCGATGATCCGGACGACCGGCGTGACCCCTTTTTTGCAAAATTTAATGGCGTTCGCGATGAGATTCTGAAAAAGCTGGCGGATCTGTATCGGGTTGACTTGCAGTGTGGGCAGCTTTTTCACTTCTATCTTGGCTCCCAGTTGAGCGATCAATACTTCCAGATCCGACAGGACATCGCTCACCGTCTGCCCCAGATCCACATTTTCCCGCGCTTCGGGCTGGGCCGTCACGGTAGCATATTTCAAAAGCGCGTCCACCAATTGCCGCATACGAAGCGCCGCGTGCTGCATACGATGAAGATAATCCTGCCCGGTCGCGTCGAGGGAGACCCCGCTATGGTCTTTCAAGCGGTCCCCGAACGTGATGATCTTGCGGAGAGGCTCCTGCAGGTCGTGGGACGCCACGTAGGCAAACTGCTCGAGCTCCTTGTTCGAGCGGGCCAATTCATACGTCTGCTTGAGAAGCGCTTCCTCCGCGCGCACTTTATCCTCCATCGTGCGTTTTTTTTCGAGCGCGCCTTTCACCGCCGGTCCGACGCGGACCAGATTTTCCTTGATAACGTAGTCGGCGGCGCCCGCTTTGATACATTCCACGGCCGTTTCCTCACTGAGGGAGCCGGTCACGATAATGAACGGAATGAGCGGATGGAATTCCTTCGCCAAGGCCAAAGCCGCGAAGCCATCGAACGTGGGCAAAGAATAATCGGAAAGAATAATGTCCGGAGCGAAATCTTTCATCTCCTTTAAGAAATCTTCTTTCGTCTCGACGCGCTTGACGGAAAATGTGAACTCCGCTCTACGGAGCTCCCGCTCGATGAGCTCCGCGTCGCTCGGCACGTCCTCCAGCATCAGGATACGGAGTTTTTTATCCACGGATCCTCACAGTGACAGCGGCTTGTTCAAAAGAAGCCAGTACAAACCCAGGTCCGAAACGGCTTTCAGGAAGCTTTCAAAATCAACGGGCTTCACAATGTAACTATTCACTCCCAGCTTATAACTCTCCACCATATCCCTTTCCTCTTGTGAAGAAGTCAGAACGACGACGGGGATCACCTTGGTTCTGTCGTTGGATTTGACCTGACGGAGGACTTCGAGGCCGTCTATCTTTGGAAGCTTCAGATCCAGGAAAATGACTTTGGGGCCATCATGGGGGCTGCGGTTCGAGTAAACGCCTTTGGCAAAAATAAAATCAAGTGCTTCCGCTCCGTCCTTCACGAGAAAAACCTTGTTGGCCAGATTGTTCTTTTTCAAGGCCCGAAGCGTAAGTTCCGCGTCGTTCGCGTTGTCTTCCACCAAAAGAATTTCGACCTCACGCTCTCCCATGCTGTCTCTCCTTAGGCGCCCGCCGGCAACGTGAAATAAAAAACCGCTCCCTCTCCGACTTTTCCTTCCGCCCAGACCCGCCCTCCGTGCCGGTGAATGATCCGCTGGACGATCGCTAGGCCAACCCCCGTGCCCTCAAATTCCTCGGCGCTATGGAGCCTTTGAAAGACCCCGTACAACTTCTCCGTGTACCGCATGTCAAACCCCACGCCGTTGTCCCTCACATAGTATACCGTTTCATGGCCTTCCTGGCTGCTTTCCACCTCGATCACCGCCTCTTTTTTAGGGGTCGTGAACTTCACGGCATTGGATAAAAGATTGACCCAGACCTGCCGGACCAGCGCCAAGTCAGCCTTCGCTGGATGAAGCGGGCCGACTTTTAGCCGGATCACTCTTTCCGGGTGTAGCTGGCGGATCTCTTTAAAGACCTCCTCGACAAGATTTCCCATATTGACGTGGGAACGATCGAGCGTCTTGCGGCCAAGCCGAGAAAAAGCCAGGAGGTCGTCGATGAGCTGGCCCATGTTGGCGGCGTTGGTCTTGATGAGGTCCAAAAACCGCCGCCCTTCCGCGTCCAGGCGCCCTTTGTAATCCTCCAGGAACGCGTTCGCGAAGCCGTTGACCGCCCGGAGCGGGGCGCGCAGGTCATGGGACACGGAATAGCTGAACGCTTCCAATTCTTTATTGATCCCCGACAGCTCCTCGTTGCGGTCTTTCAGGTCCTCATTGAGCCGGTGGATCTTTTCTTCGTTCCGCTTGAGATTCGTGATGTCGCGGATAATGCCGACGATAAATTTGTCGCCCTTGGCATCCGTGTAGAGCGCGGTTTTTGTGATCGCCACCCGCGCGACCCCGTGGGAGTCGGAAAAAACGTCCTCGTTCAGCGACTCCTTCGCCGTCTCAAACACCGATTCTTCGCGGTCCCAGAACGCGCCGGCCTTCTCTTTGCTGAAAAGATCGCGTTCGGACTTGCCCAGGACTTCGTCCCTCTCGTAGCCCATAAAATGGCAAAAAGCGTCATTCACCAGGACCCACCGGTGCTTGCGGTCCTTGACGAAGATCGGGTCGGCGACGGAGTTGATGATCTTGTCCAGATAGTTCGAGAATTCGCGGAGTGTTAATTCCGTGCGTTTCCGCTCAGTGACGTCCCGGAAAATGACCTGCACCGCGATCGTCTGGTTGTCGCGCTTGATCGGCCTCGGATTGGCTTCCAGCGTGAGGTGGACCCCGTCCTTCCGGACGATGTCGAGTTCCACCGGGGGCCGTTCCCGCCCCAGCACAACGAGCGCGAATTCCTTGAGCGCCTTCGTGAGAGAGGACGGGGTGAGCACATTGGCGTTCGCGAAATATTTTCCCAAAAGCTCATTCGCGCGGTAGCCCGAGACCCGCTCCGCCGCGGGATTCATGGATTTCAAATGCCCAAGTCGGTCCATCGTAATGATGGGATCAGGCGCCCCTTCCACCAGATCCGCGTATTGGTGTTCGCTGTCGCGTAGTTTGAGCGTCATGCCTTCCGCGATGGAGATCGCCTGGGCTCGCGCGCTCGAAAAAGAATAGAGGACCGCGAAAATAAGAAGGCTGAAAATAACGCCGCCGGTCAGCACGACGTACGGCAGGCGCTCTTCGGCTTCTGTCAGGCCGAATTTTGGCAGTGCCGTCAGACGAAGCGTCCACACGCGGTTGGCCACGGCGATCTTCCGTTCCAGGCTGAACCGCGGGCGATAGGCGGGATAAATGGCATGTAAAACGCTTTCATCATCGTACACAAGGTTTGTGCGGGAGGGCGTCTCTCCGTCGTAGATCTGGAAACCGATCTCAGGATGCACGCTTTTCTTGCCGAAAATACCGGACAAAAGGTCCTCCGCCATGAAAAGCGACGCGACAAATCCTTCGAGCGCCTGCCGGCGTTCTTCGACCGTCGAAAGCGGCCTCTCCGGCCGGTAGACCGGTAGATACATGAAAAAGGCGACTTTTTCCCCCAAGTCGGTCGTGAGATACATGCGCTGGGTGACCGCGGCGTGTCCCGTA
>CAZBAY010000252.1:0-5487 GCA_964489945.1 uncultured Planctomycetia bacterium | reverse complement strand
CACGCGCGAGGAGATCGCCCAGCGGATCGGCATGGCCCGTGAAACGGTCGCGCGCCAGCTCCATCAGCTGAAAGACCAGAAGATGGTCGACATCAAACCCCGCGAGATCGTTATTCTCAACCTCGAAGGCCTGAAGAAGCTTCTTTCCTAGTGTGACGTCCGTCACAGACTTTAAATAGCCGAAATGTTACACTGCTTTTCAAGTAAGGCACTTGTTGCGCACACAAAGGAGGAATACATGAAAAACGGACGTTCTTGGACAAAGCTGACAGCCATTGCGGTATTGGGGATCTTATTTTTCCTCCCCGCTTCATGGGCGGAAAGTGATCCCGGCGCGTCGGAGCATTTAGCTGCCGCCGCGATTCTCGAAGAGAAAGCAAGCGCCCAGGTTGGCTTGGTCTCCTATCATCAGCGGATGAAAGACCAACCCTCATGGCGTCGGCTCAACCCATCGGTCACAGTCGCGAGGGAAATGGAAAGCCACTGTGACGCTATCATCGAAAAAGCTAATGCCTTGAAGCAGGAGCTCTTGGCTCTTGCCGATTGGCACCGCAAACAGGTTGTCTCAGAATAGTTTCTAGTTACTTGGATCAAAATGGGGACACGTTCCTATACGCGAACGTGTCCCCATATTCCAAAGAGGACACTTTTTTATGAATCCAGAAAATAAAGAAAGCTCCGTGAGTTTCGAAGTGGATGAGGTGCTGGAGATCAAAGGGTGGCTTTTTAAGGTCGTGTTGGTGGACCCTTTTACGAACAAGATCTGCATGAAGCGGGTATCCGATAACGAAGCCGCGGAACTGAGGGCAAAGGCGGGGGAGAAAAAATGACGAAAAGCGTCGGCGCGATCGTTCATGAAAGCCATGAAGGCGTTGTCGACAGGATCTCGCGGTTGAACCGCTCGCTTCAGGGCCTCCGCTTTGAGGGAAAGGCGATGATCGGGAAGAATACGCGGGTGTTGAGATCGCTTTTCCGGGACTTTACCGGGGAGCTGTCGCGGGACATGGCGCTTGAGGAAAAACTGCTGTTCCCGTATCTGGAAAAGCATGTTCCCAAGCTGAAGCTCATGCTTCACATCCTGGAAGAGGAGCACGAGAACCTGAGATCGAGCCTTGATTCATTTGAGTCGCTGCTCGACGAGCTCGCCCGCCGGAAAGGCGGAAGAGGCGGGTTCGCGGTCATCGAGAAATTGAGGAGAAAAGGGGTCTATTTGAACTATTTTCTCCATAATCATATCGGGGCTGAGAATGACAGCGTCTACCGGATCATGATGAATGAGCTGACGCCGCGCGAAAAAGCCGAGCTTTTGAGGCGTTTTGGGAAAAATAAGTTATAATATTGTTTGGCACGGCTTAAATTATTTTCATAAGGAGGTCCAACATGGCGCAGGATCTTTTGGAACCAAAGAATGGGATCGATCCTATCTGGAAGACAGTTCCTTTTTTGACCGTTCTTGCGATCATGGGGACTTTTGCGTTCATCATTACCTTTTTTACGGCGCCATTGGGGAGTTTGTTGGGCGAAAGCGCCCACGCGCTTGACAGCGCGATCCATGGACTCTTGGCGGGGATCCTTATGGTGACAGTGACCATTGGTCTTTTTGAAGGTCTCCGGCTTTATGCGGGAAACATCAGGAATGTGCAAGAGCTTTTGTTCGGAAGTCTTTTCAACGCAGGTCTCGCGCTCCTTACGATCATCACAGGCAATAAGATCTATATCGCTTACCGGGCCAAGGGAGGGCCAAGAACCTATTTTCTCGAGAACGTTCCAGAGGTCCATAAAATATTCTTTGAATTCAAAGAGTTTATGGCGCTTCTTGTCTTTCCTTTGGCAGTCGTGGTCGCTTTCATCGTCATTTACTACCGGAACGATCTTTTGAAGAGGAAGGAGCTTACTACGATCTTATTTATATCGTTGCTTCTTATGTTTTTTTATTTTGTGGTCACCTTTGGGTTAGGGGCGGCCATCACTAAACTGAGAGCGGTCTAAGGAGGCAGCTATGGCGACTGAGATCCAGGAAGGAAGACCTACAGGCGCGGCAGTGGCGGCGTTCATTTCGGCATCTCTGGGCATTTTGGCGCTGGCCGTCTCCAACATGCTCTGCGAGGTAAGTGATCCCATAAAAGGTTCTGTCCACGCTCTGGGAAAACTTTGGATCCCGGGGGCAGAGGGGATAGGTCCCTATTCGGGAAAAGAAACGATACAGCTTTTCGTTTGGCTTCTAAGCTGGCTTGTCCTGCATCTTCTTTTAAGGAAGAGAAATGTGAGTGTTTGGTGGTCGGGGTTGGTTTTTCTTATGGTGATCGGGGTCGCGACGACACTTCTTTGGCCGCCGGTGACGCATGTGGTAGCTGAGGCGTTGAAATGAAAACACAAAGATTGCTTCGGGCACGGAGTTTACACTGCGCGAAGCGCATGTGTGCCCTCGCAATAACATTTTGTTGTTTTATATTTTTCTCCCCCATTGTCTTCTCTGCCGAGAATACATCCTCGAAGCTTGAGATCATCGGAAAGACGCACACGATCGCCACGTTTCAAAGGTTCGATGGACCGGGGAGTGAAGTGAAGGGACTGGCTAATACCTACGACATGTCCATTTTCGAGTTCAACTGGGGCGGCAGGCAGTCCACATTCAATAAGTCCGGCATTACCACGAACTCCAATTTCCCTCTGACGGACGGGGAGGCGATCTCGAACAATACGCATATCGGCCTTTCCGCTCCGTTGACGGATGACCTGAAGGCTGGTTTTCTGATGGAGCTCTATGGTTTGATCGGTGACCGGACTGTGGGCCGCGCTTTCGGCGAAGAGCTGCCCTGGGATAATTTTCCGAGGGAGAACGGCGCGATCCAGACGCCGCATTTTCTGGGGGATATTTACAACGGTTTCCTGGAAGGAAGTTTCGAGAAACTCAAATATAAATTCGTCGGGGGTTCACTTACGCCGAGGGACCTGCCTGAATTTACGCGCAAAGAGATGAACCAGGTGAAACTGGGCAGCCTCGTCTACCGTGCCCCGATCACGAACGCGAGTTTTTTTGAGAAAGAGGACCGGAAGATCGAGGAGGGCCGACATCCTTTAAGGGGATTTGATTTCATCGGCGATTATGAGTACCTGGACAAAGAACATCTGCACCTGGAGCTTTTCACGGGCGCGACGGAACCGACGCCTCTTTCCGATATCGAGCGCGACGCTTACGGGGGAAGAGGGTCGATCGATGTTTTGGAGGGGAACGTAGGTTTCACGTACGTTTTCAATAACGGATTAAGGCCGGTGACGGGCATCGCCGAAAAACAGGGCGTTTGGTCCATTGATAGTTCCTACAAAGTTTTCGATTGGCTTGTCCCTTATTTTACTTTTGCCGAGACGGATTATGACAGGGGCGGCCAAGGGGGAGAATCTCATGCCGGCGACGCTTACGTGGCGGGACTTTTGATCAAATGGCCCAAAGGCTACGAATGGAAAGGCCAGTACCAGAGAGTCGGGGAAAATTACGACCTCATGGCCTATCATAAGTCGGAGCATTACCCGGGCAATTTTCAGGGTTTCAGCGGGCAGTTTACCGCCCCCTTGACGGAGCAGTTCAAAATGAAGGGGGTTGTCTATTACGTTGAGCAGATCGACACGGCCGTGACTTCTACGGATACTTTATTCGGCGATTCTTTTTTTCCGTCCATCAAGGATTCTAAACGCGGCACGATCGGCGTGGAGCGGCTCGGCGCGGATTGGAAAGTCTCGCCGGAGCTCTCTCTCAGCGGTTATGTCGAGCACGCCCATTTCCGTAAGGCGGCGCCGAAGGCCTCAGCTGATATCGACAAGGACGTCTACAATTTTTCCGGCAGTTTAACGTTGAATTTCACGAAAGAATTTTACGCGGAAGGCGGGTTCCGCCACTTCTTTTCGGTGGGCGACTGGCAGGCGATGAATTTCCGTTCCTATCAGAATATTTCGGAGGCCGCGATCGGTTACAAGATCGACAAGGACCGGCACGCGCTTTTGATCTATCATTATTACAATTTCGAGGACGGCAACGCTATTTCGCTCGGGAGAAATGATTACTACGGACATCAGGTGATCTTTGAGATCAAAACGCTTCTTTGAGCGGCTCGTTTTTGGGGAAAATGGGATATAATGGCCCCGCAGGCGACAATGCCTGACGGAGCATAGACTGAATGTTCGAGACCCCATTCTTCTCGGAGTTTCTCGTCGTTCTTATCGCGGCGACAGCAGTGGCTTTTCTCTGTGAACGCCTGCGGATCCCCGCCGTCGTCGGTTTTCTTCTCGCCGGCGCGCTCATCGGCCCCAAAGGCCTCGGCATACTCTCCGACCTGGGGAATATCCACGCCCTCGCCGAGTTGGGTATGATCTTCCTCATGCTCACGATCGGCCTCGAATTTTCCTTCGACCGGATCAGGGGCCTCGCGAAGGTCGCCTTCGCGGGCGGTTTTGCCCAGATCACACTGACGATCCTTCTTTCCATGGGTTTTGCCCGCGTCGTCGGCTGGAGTGCCTACCAGGGGTTTATCCTGGGCTCTGTCATCGCACTGAGCTCCACCGCGGTGGTCCTCAAATCGCTCATTGACCGGGGTGAGGTCGACACGCAGTACGGGAGGGTCGCCGTCGCGATCCTGATCTTTCAGGACCTCGCAGTCGCGCCGCTTCTCATTTTCATCACCGCCTTCGGTCAAGCGACGGGATCGCTGGGTGTTACGCTGACTTCTTCCGCGGTCAAGGCGGCGCTCCTCGTCGCGGTGATCGTTTTCATTTCCCGGTTCCTACTACCACGTGTCGCGCACTGGATCGCCTCAAGCCGCAGCCGGGAAATATTCCTCCTCAGTGCGGTCATTATCTGCTTCGGGTCGGCCTGGGCAAGCCACGCGCTCGGGCTTTCGGCCGCTCTCGGGGCCTTCTTCGCGGGCCTCATGCTCGCGAACACCGATTACGGGCACCAGATCATCGGTGAGGTTGCGCCGTTCCGCCATATTTTCATCAGCATTTTTTTCGTGTCGATCGGGCTTCTTTTTGACAGCGGTTTTGTCCTTTCCAATCTTCCGATGGTCGGGCTCGTCACGATCCTTATTCTCGTGGTGAACACCTGCCTCGTCATCCCGATCGTGATGTTCTTCGGTTATCCGCCGCGCGTGGCGGTCATGGCGGGACTGGTGCTCGCGCAGATCGGAGAATTTTCTTTCCTGCTTCTTGAGGCCGGCCGCAAGCTGGATCTCCTCGACCCGCTTTTTTATCAGACGCTCCTTTCGAGCGCGGTCCTCACGATCCTATTCACGCCGCTTCTTTTTCATGTCGCCCCCGTTTTGATCCGGCTTTTTGAGAGAATGCCGCTCTTCGGGATAAGGCCCGCCGAGGACACGGATAGCCAGACGCGGGAGGCGATGAAAGGCCATGTGCTGCTTTGCGGTTACGGGATCGCGGGACGCGACGTGGCGTACGCGTTGAAGGAGGAGCAGGTGCCGGTCGTTGTGATCGACA
>CAZBAY010000251.1:0-1608 GCA_964489945.1 uncultured Planctomycetia bacterium | reverse complement strand
GCCCGCTTGGATCCCGCTTCGCGGGACCCACTTTCCCCCAGCCTCGACCGCGGCCAGCAACCTTCGAGCAGTGTTATGCTCGCAACCCAAAACCCGGAGAAAGTCTCATTATCCGTGGACTAAGAACGGGGGGCAGGTCAGTGCGATGTTTGATGTAAACATCACACATCACACATCGCACATCGCAGGTTACTTCCCGCTGTTCACCAGGTCCTTCAGTTCCTTGCTGGGCTTGAAGAAGGGGATGGTTTTAGCGGGGACCTCGACGCGGGCGCCGGTCTTGGGGTTGCGTCCCACGCGGCCCTGGCGTTTGCGGGTGCGGAAGCTGCCGAAGCCGCGGATTTCGATCTTGTCGCCGGCGCGCAGGGCGCGCACCACGCCGTCAAAGATGGTTTCCACGATCACTTCGCTGTCCTTGCGCGTCACTTCCACCAGTTGCGCGACTTGTTCGATCAGATCGGCTTTGGTCATGGACGCCTCGTCGAATTCATGTGCGATGTGTGATGTTTGTTGTGCGATGTTACATCAAACATCAAACATCACACATCAAAACATCGGACATCATACTTCGCACATCCCCCATCACTTCCAGAGGTAGTAAAAACCGACGTGCGACTCCAGCAACTTGCTGCGGTCGGGGAGCCACTGGGAGGCGTCGGAGAACAGCAGATCGAGCAGCGTCTTGCGTTCTTCGGTGGGACGCACCAGCACCGGCTCGCCTTCGATGCCCACCGACTTGGCGGTGTCTTCGACCGCGGAGCGAAAGTCGCCGAGCTGGTCCACCAGCTTCAGCGGCAGGGCCTGGGCGCCCGTCCACACGCGGCCGTCGGCCAGCGCCTTCACGTCTTCTTCCTTCATCTTGCGGCCTTGCGCCACGGCGCGCACGAACTGCGCTTCCATATCGTCCATCAGGTTCTGCAGGTACTCGCGCTCGGCCGGGGTGAGGTCGCGGTTGGGGTTGCCGGTGTCCTTGAATTCGCCGGTCTTCAGGGTGATGTCCTTGAGCTTCATCCAGCGCATCAGCTCGCCGTAGTTGTAGTACTGGGCGATCACGCCGATGGAGCCCACCACGCTGCCGGGGTCGGCAAAAATCTTGTCGGAGGCGGCGGCGATGTAGTAGCCGCCGCTGGCGCCCACGGTCTCAATGGCGGCCACCACGCGCTTCTTCTTCTGCTCGCGCACCCGCTTGACGGCGTCGTGGATTTCCTGGGAGGCGGCCACCCCTCCGCCGGGGGTATTGATGTGCAGGATGATGGCCTTCACCGAGTCGTCGTCGCCGTACTTCTTCAGGTGGTCGGAGACGGTGCGCGGCTCCAGGATCACGCCCTCCACGTCGACCACGGCAATTTTGTCGCCGAAGCCCCCAAAACCCGAGTCCTGGTCGGCCTTCACGCTCACGTACACCAGCGTGAACACCGCCATCAGGAAGAGGCAGAACGCGCCTCCGCCTGACCTGCCCCCCGTTCGTAGTCCACGGATAATGAGACTTTCTCCGGGTTTTGGGTTGCGAGCATAACACTGCTCGAAGGTTGCTGGCCGCGGTCGAGGCTGGGGGAAAGTGGGTCCCGCGAAGCGGGATCCAAGCGGGCTCCGCCCGCGTCTTTTCCA
>CAZBAY010000250.1:0-6480 GCA_964489945.1 uncultured Planctomycetia bacterium | reverse complement strand
CGCTCGCCTGCGGCGGCGCGTTGGATGATGCGGATGTGCGGGATATTGTCCGAAAGCTTCACGGCCGTAATGCGCCAAAAAAGCGGCGCGCAGAGCACGGCCGTTATGGCCGCGAGACATATGGCCTTTTTCATGCGGCCTCACCCGAGATGTGACGCGGGGCCTCGGGCCCCGTCATGAAAAGAAGATCAAGGGCCGACACTTGCCCGTCAAAAGGCGGATGAAGCTGCGGATAGTCGGGATAGCGGTATTCCATGTATTCGAGCGTGATCCCTTCCCTCTCGAGCGCAGCCTCGTCGAGATAATCCCTGGCGGAGGGCCCCGAAATATAATGCGTCGCGCCCAATTTTTTCAATAAACTCACGAGCCGGTCCGTCTTCGCGCCCCCGCCGTTCAATTCGGATGAACGGAGAAACTTCTTTTCCCCCAGCCCCAGCTCTTTGGCGAGCGCGACGGTCAGATCGATCGTAAAATCCGCCAAAAATTCAGGCCGTTTCTTGTAAAATGCTTCCACAGCAGGCGCGAACTTTTTAAAATAAGGCGCCTTGGCGTAAGAGCGGCTGATCGCCTTCCAGTGTTTCTCGTTCCACGGCTCGTCCCACGCGATCCGGATGTCTCGGATCAAAATATTTTCCGTCTGGTGGCCTTTCGCGAGGACGGGGACCGTCAGCCACTGCGTCCCGCCGGGTGTCTTGATGCGGTTGCGGTTCCGCCAGCCGCGGTGATCGTACTGGACGTCGTCGTAGAACACGAAAACATCGGCCTTTTGGATCTGGTGAAAATAACCCCGCCACGGAATATACGACGGCTGCAAGATCACGCACTTCATGCGGGATCGCGACTTTTTCTCGCGAACGTGGGCCGGAAATTCAAAAGCTCTTTGAAAAAATCCACGAGAGCAAACCATTGCCTCCCGAGGACCCCCGCCGTTTCGAGCCTTTTTTCCTCGGCGATCCCCGTTGCGGCGGGATAACTTGTAATGTCTTTATAATAACTTCCCCTCAAAATGTCCCATATGGGAAAAAGGATCGCGAAGTTGTACGCGTCCCGGCGGTTCTGGAGGTGCCGGATCTCCCGCGAATGATGGATGCGGTGGTTCTGCGGCGAGGTCAGGATTTTTGAAAATAGGGGGCCATAATTCACCCGGAGATTCGAATGGTTGATCATCGAGACGACCTCCTCGAGTGAGATCGCGATGAACGCGAACTCCGCCGGATAGCCTGTGATCAAAAGTGTCCCGAACGTGACGCAGCTCGACAGGAAAACCTCGACGATGTGAAGGCGGTAATCGGCAAAAATGGAAAGCGACGGATTCGCGTGATGCACTTTGTGCAGCGCCCACAGGCACGGCACTTTGTGGAGCGAAGTGTGCTTCACCCACTGGCCGAGATCACGGATGACGATATAGAGAACAAGGGAAACAACGGGCGGCAGACTGAGGGTGCTGGCCAGTGGATAGATCTTTAGGCTGCCCAGCCCCGCCCCGTTTTGAAAAAGAGCGGTCTGCGACAACGCCTGCCCGGCCCCGAAGAAGAGACCGATGAGCCCGAACTTCACGAAAAGCATCATGACAAAATCTTCGAGGACATCCTTCCGGGAGATCTTGGATTCAACTTTGGGGATCAACAGGCTGAGGAGGCCAATGGCAAGCGAAACGCACAGGATCACGAGAACATTCTTCAATAGGTTCTGGTGATGCTGATTATGGAGGAGATAATATTCAAAAACGGTCATCGTTCAGCCTTCAACTTTCGAAAATCCCTGCGCAGAAGCCCCATGTAAAGCACGGGCGCGAACTTTCCGTTCAGGCGGAACTCATCGCGCAGCGTGCCCTCCGGCCGGAAACCCAATGTCCTATAAAGACGGACGGCGAAGCAGTTATGGGGATAAACGGTCAGCCAGATCTTATTGAGGCCCATCTTTCCGAAACCACGCTTGGCGGCAAGATACACGGCCGTCCGGCCCACGCCCTGCTTGCGCGCCGAGGCTTCTCCCACATAAATAGACAGACGCGCGCTCGCGAGATGCTCGTCCTTCCTGTCCAAGACAACATTCCCTACGTGGCCGCCGTCGAGATGGATGCCGAACGCGGCCGTGGAATTTCCCTTCAGCGCTTCCAGGAGCCATTGCTTAGTCCGGGCGAGCGTCGGTATCCGGCGGAGACCGATATTCCTACTCACGCGTGGATCCCGCATCCACCCAAGCATCCGGGGTGCCGCGCGAAGCGTCAAAGGAACAAGCCGCACTTCCGGATGAAGCCTCACCCCGCTCACCTCGGGAAGATCCCCCGCGCGTCCATCCGGAGCTCCGGCTGCGGCTCTCCGGCCGTGTCGCTCACGACATAAACGGGCCGGTCCATGCTGCGGTTGAACATTCGCGCAAGGTACTCCCCGATGATGCCGAGCGCAAAAAGCTGCGCGCCGCTGAAAAGACAGATGATCGACGCGAGGAACGCGAACCCGGGAAGCGTCCCTGAGAGAAAATACATCCCGAGGACATAGACGAACACTCCGACGCCGAAAAAGAGGAACGCAAACCCAATGAGGCTCGCCAAACGGAGCGGCGCCGTGCTGAAACCCGTTAAAAGCAGCATTGTTTGGTTCAAAAGTTTCACAAAAGTGTAGTTCGATCTTCCCGCCCGCCGCGGCGCGTGCTCGACCGCCACCGAAGTGAAACGGGTCGTCCCCCAGGAAAGCAGCACATCAAGCAGAACGCCCGAACTGTGGAAATTCACGAACGCCTTGCGCAGGTCCGTGCGGAAAAGACGGAACGCGCTAAGGTCGCGGATGTTGCGGGCGCCCATGGCGCGGGCCATCGCGCGCTTCGTGACCCCGGACAGCAGATTCCTCCAAAAAGAATGCGGCATGCGCCGCGGCGTCCCGTACACGACGTCATAGCCCTCCCGGGCTTTTTGAAAAAGCCGCGGGATCTCCTCGGGCGGATGCTGGAGATCGTCATCCAGCGTCACGATCCACTCATAGCGGGCCGAACGGATGCCGCAAAGCACCGCGTTGTGCTGGCCATAATTGCGGCTCAAACGGATCCCCTTCACGCGCTCATCAACAGCGGCAAGCTCGATAATGACCTCCCACGAACGGTCCCCGCCGTGATCCTCGACAAAAATGATCTCAAAATCGCGCGAGAGAAGCTCCAGCACGTTCTTCAAACGAAAATAAAGCTCCCGGAGGGAACCTTCGGAATTGTAAACAGGGATCACCGCGGACAGCGAGCTCATTTCACCTTCCAGCGTCGGTGGACCCAGAACCACTGCTCAGGATGCTCCAGCACCATTTTTTCGAGGGCTCGGTTATAGGCAAGCGTGTTTTCATAAATTTCGGTGTCGGGATCCGGATGTTCGATCCACGGGATCGGTTCGCCGAAACGCATGACATGCGTTCCGTCGCTCTCGCGGTGGCTCGCCATCGGGATCACCGGGGCGCCGGACTGGCTGGCGATGAGCGCGAGACTTTTGAAAGTTCCCGCGGGCCGGCCGAAAAAATCCACAAGGATCCCGTCCCGGTCGGGGCGCGCGTACTGGTCCATGATGAAGACAACCGCGTCGTTCTTTGATAGCGCGTCCAAAACGAGGGAAAGAGAATTTTTTTTCGGAATAACATTGAGGCCGGCTTCGTAAAACCGGCGGAAAAAGAAACGCTCGACGAACTTGTTAGCAAGAAGCTTTCGGACCGCGTGGAACCTCCCTTTGAAGACCTCGAACTGTTCAATGGCTCCGATCGCGGCCAATTCCCAATTCCCGAAGTGACCCGCCAAAAGCAACACCCCTTTATTGGCTTCGGCAGCTTTGATAACGATGTCGGAGCCGACTACGCGGACTCGCTTCCCGACGGCTTCCGTGCTTACCCAGCTGGACGCAAGATTTTCTAAAACGACCTTCAATAGGTGTCCGTAAAAACATTGGGCGAGGCCTGTGATCTCCTTCGAGGACAGGCGGTCCCCGAAAACAAGGCGAAGATTCTCCAGGACCACTTTCCGGCGCACCGGGATGCAGTGGTAGACGAATTTTCCGGCCAGCGTGGGTTTACAGTTCAAGTTAGGCTGATTTGCGCTATTTAAGTTGATTTCCGAGACGGAAATACTTCCTTGAAGGGGCATAACTTAACTAGGTTAAGTCTAGACAGTGTCACTGTCAAGGAGGTATTCTATTGCATGACATTCCATCGCCTTACGCTGGGCCCCCGGCTTTCGGCCGTTTCCTGGTTCTTTATCGAAGCCTTCGCGCTCATAGCGGTCTTTTTCCTTCCTTTTTCGAAATCGACGGCGGAGGCGGGCATCACGGTGTCCCTCATTCTATGGGCCCTTAGAAAATTTCCCTGGAACGAGCGTTTTCCCGTCCTTTTTCCGTGCTCGCTTTCTTATCTGATCTTCCTGTTTTTCGTTGTCCTCTCTCTTTATCAGATCCCCCGCGAACATCTCTGGGACGGTTTTCGCGGATTCATGAAATGGTTCCAATACCTGGCTGTTTTTTTCATGGCGATGGAATGGCTCGAGGATGGCAAAAGACAGCGGCGTTTCCTGCGGGTCTTTATTTTTTCGATAACGCTCGTCTGTCTGAACGGCTTCACCCAGCTTTGGGCGGGACAGGACCTCGTAAAAGGCTATACGGCCGACCTTCCGGGAAGATTCGCCCGCGTGCAAAGCTCCCTGAATTCTCCGAATGATCTCGCGGCGTTTTTGCTGCTTGGTCTTCCCCTCATTTTCTTCCTCTGGCTGAAAGAAAATAAATGGTCCTTAAAAAGCGGCCTCTTGGCGCTGATACTTGTCTTGAGCGGGCTGGCTTTCCTTCTGACGCTATCCCGGTCGGGTTTCCTCGCGCTGCTCTTATCCCTTGTCGCGTTCGCGGTGGTCACCGGAAAAAAAAAGGTTCTCATCCCTTTGGCGGCAGGTCTCGGTTTGCTGTTTTTTTCGAAGGCTATGCGCTACAACTTTTTCGGCAGTTTGAATCTTCAGGACATTACGGTCGGAGAAAGGCTCCGTTTCTGGACTCTCACGTGGGAAATGATCAAAGAAAATCCTCTCTTCGGCGGCGGCGTGAACACGTTTTTCCAGCGTTTCGCCGCGATGGCGCCTCCGGAGGAACTCTACCGGGGCTACGCCCACAATTGTTACCTTCAGATGTGGAGCGAGGTTGGGTTGGCGGGGCTTCTTGCCTTCATGGTCCCTCCGGTTTTCCTCTTAACGAGATTATTGCGCCGCGCGGCGAAAGAAAAAACACCCTTTAGCCTGGAACACGCGCTCTGGATCAGCCTGACGGCGTTTTTTATCCAGAGCTTTTTCGACACAAATTTTTACGGTCTCCAAACCTCGCTGATCTTCTGGATCTTCTGGGGCTTCCTCGCTTCCGGCGTGAAGGTTGAACAGGCCAAGGGCCCTGTATTATGATAGTGCGGAGCCATTCAAAACTATGAGATCAGTCGCCACCTACCAGCCGAACGGCCTCGTACGGATCCCTTTTCTGGAACTTTATTTTCAAATGTTCCGGGAATTAGCCGGCTCCCTGCCTCTCGGCCTGAAATTCTTCGCGCAGGATTTTGTCGTACGCTACCGCCAGTCCCTTCTCGGTATCTCGTGGGCGGTACTGATGCCCGCCGTCTCGACCGTGGTCTTCTGCCTGATCTCACGGTCAGGCATCATTCAGATCGGCGAGCTTGGCGTGCCTTATGCCGTCTACGCGTTCTACGGGATGACGATCTGGCAGCTTTTCGCCTCGCTCATCATCACCGTCGGAAGTACGGTGCCGGCCAACAAGAGACTGCTTTCAACGGTGCGCCTGCCCCGATTCGCGAATCTTTACACATCGCTTTTCATGGCGCTGACCGATCTGGGCGTGCGCGCAGTCCTTCTTGTCCTTCTCATGGCCGTCACCGAGACACCCGCCCGGCCCGCGTTCATCCTGTTGGGGATCCTGGCGTGGCTTCCGCTGATCCTTCTCGGTTTTGGGCTGGGCCTTTTCGTCACGATCGTGAACTGCATCACGCGCGACTTGAGCAACATACTCCAAAGCGCGCTCCTTTTTTTGATGCTGGTCAGCCCGGTCATTTACCCGTTGAAGCACGGCGGCGGCCCGCTTCAGTCACTGGCGCGTTTTAATCCTCTGAATTATCTTTTGGAATTTCCAAGAGCGGTCTTTTTCCATCGCGATCTTTCACTCGCCGCGGGCTACGGCTGGGCCGCTCTTCTATGCGTCGTCGTATTCCTGGCGGGGCTTCGCTTTTACGCCCTTTCACTTTCACGGGCCGTGGAGATCGCCTGATGCGGCAGGATCTTCTGATCGACGTAAAAAATTTGTCCAAGAAATTCTGCAAGTCCATTCCCCTTTCCGCCCGTTACGGGCTCCGCGATATTTCAAAAAATTTTCTGGGGCTGGAAGTCAAAAAGGATGCGCTTCGCTTACGAGAATTCTGGGCTTTGCGCGATGTGGGTTTTCAGATCCGCGCCGGGGAGGGCATCGCGCTGATCGGC
>CAZBAY010000249.1:0-4071 GCA_964489945.1 uncultured Planctomycetia bacterium | reverse complement strand
ACGGCGGGATCCGGCGCGTGATGCGGGAGAACGCCCGCCAGGTAATCCTGCACGTCGAGCATCGTGTTGACATTGCTGATACCGACGGCCTTCTTTCTTAATGACTGTGCATAAATACCGAGGAAAAACGCCGTGATCGCCGGGAAGGACAGCCGGATATTGGGGATGATCATGAAAAGGAACCCGACTACGAGGCCGACCGGAGGCACGGCCCCCCACGCAAAATAAAGAATAATTAAGGGCGTCGCCAGGTTCCACAGACCCCACGTTATAAAGACAAAACTCCAGAAACGTTTGCTGGTCTGTATCTTGGCCTGGTCCTCCTCGGAAATATCCGTAGGGGCCTTTCCCGACAGGGCCTTCCTGATCATATTGAGATAAATACCGAGATGGATCCACGGGAATTTGGAACTGAATCTCACGAAATGGAACGCGGTCTTGCTCACCGGGAACTGGAACGTTTCAATACCGGCCTCGCGTCTCGTCGCCTCGAGGCTCGCCCGGAACTGATCGATCAAATGTTCGATCAGCATTTTTTGCTCGTTATTCAAAGCGATGTAAACAGGCGGCCACGTCCTGCCTTCGATGAGCGGCCCCAGGTTGAAACGAGCTTCCGGATCGTCGTAATAATGGAAAAGCTCGTCCATTTCCTTGACGCTTAGGATATAGCCCTCTTTAAAAGGATAGAACCTAGCGTTGCGGATCTCTCCGAGAAGACCGCCGTCCGCGAGACGCCCCTGCGCGTCACGTGAGGGAATGCCGCTCGTGTAACCGATCACTGATTTCCAGAATGAAAGCCTCGGACGGATGAAAGCGAGCGCATCGGCGTCCGTCATGTTCTCCACGTGGCGGTAGAGATAATTCTCAAAATTGCGCGGGAAATTGAAGTCCGCGATGTTCTTTTGGATGAATTCCCTCGTCGCGAGGCGCGCCCCGGTCGTCGGAGGCGTTGCGGGCGGAGCAGGCGGCGGAGTCACGGGTGCTGTCGGCGGAACTGCCGCGGCGGGCGGAGCCGCGGGGCCCGCGGGAGGCGCCGAAATCCCCATCTGGCGGCGCCGAAGCGCTTCGACATCCCGGCGGGACAGCGCGAATTGCGAGAAAAACCACACAATGCCTTTCAAAATGAGCATCGTGAGACCGATGCCAACGAGCGACGCCGCGAAAATGGCGATCATCCGGGGCCAGGTGTCCGGTTTCTCCATAAGATTACGGCTCAGAGCGCGGTCCCTGATATTATCCGCATAATTTTGGGCGGTTTGAGCCGCTTTTTCCGCGTCCGTGCCGGTGGGCTCGATGACCGTCGCCGGGCCGTGCGTGTCCTCGATCAACTGCTGGGTTTCGCCCAAAAATTCAAACCGGCCGTTCCTCCGCGCCAAGGCGCTCGCTTCCGCGAAAGGCATAACGGCCACATTGCTCTTTTTGAATGCCGGGTGGTCGGCCATGATCTGGTCGCCGACAGCCAAATCCACGATACCGGAGGCGCCCTCCACTCTGCGGCTCCAGATGAACACATGGCCGGGCCGATCGGAGGCGATCGCGACAAAATGCGTTTCGAAAAGTTCTTCGCCCGTCTCCGTACCGGCGGGGACGAAGCCTCTGAAAGGTGATTCCAGGCCCACCACGCGAACCGTGCGGTCCGGATAACCTTCCTTCGTGAAATAGGTGCGGTAGATGGGATCCTTGAACGCTTTCCCCATCGTCATCTGGCTGTTGGGCCGCCCGTCGAGGCGGTTCGTGCGGCTGAAGACGCTTCTGCCGAGCACGCGGTGGTCCTCCACGCGATACCCCGCGATATTGTCGATAAATCTCAGGCCCTCAGTGGACGCGAGCACTTCCCGGCCCTCATATTCCTCCATTTTCTGCACGCGCGGAGGCTTCGACGGATCGTTCTCGACTTCTCCCTTGTCGGGCACATAAAGGTGGGTGCGGCCCGCGCTCACGATCGGCGCGTTCAGCGTGTATCCGGTGAAAAATGTGATGTATTTCGGCGTGCCGACCGGCATGTTGGAATTGTCGAGCTTGGGGAAGCCGTCGCGCGTGAGAACGAGCCAGCCGCGGTTATTTTTCACCTCAGCCCAGGCCTTCGCGGGGTGGAATGTTTTGTGGCCGAAAATGCTGATGTCGGCACTTGACCGGATATTTTTCTCGAGGCTCTCATAGGTGACTTTGTCGATCCCCGCCGCTTTCAGGTCGACGACCCCCTGCCTCGACTTGTAGTGGAGATTGCCTTCGGCGTCGATGCCGGTGCGGTTGGAAATCGAATGGATCTCGTGCCGGCCTTCCTTCACGACCGTGATGACGGTCTTGTCAGGAATGTCGATCAGGGTATCGGAATCGGAATAAAAGGAAAACCGTTTGAGTTCCGTGGTGAAAAGTTTCTTCGCGACGTCATAGGTGCCTTCCTCCCGGATCATGAGACGGCCGCGGTTGTCCTTTGTCTCGATATAATGGATCTCCGCGAAGGTCTCTTTCCCGGTGACTTCATCCACTTTGGACGCGAACTGCACGCCCTGGTACATGAGCTCACCGTTCGGTCCGAACGCGCTGTCCGGATCGTCGGGATCGACCCGCTTCCGGTCTTTGTTCAATAAAAACGCCTCGCCCAGGACTTTGCCCTGCGCGTCCGTCACCATGCCGCGCGAGGCCACGTTCATGAGGCCCAGCAGCCCCTCGTAGACGTATTCCTCAGTGATCTCGCGGACGAATTTCCCGTTCACCGTCGTTCCTTCGTGCCTCAAGATCAGGCGGCCCATATTGTCCTCGACCATCTGCCAGGAAACCTTGGAACGGTTATTGACATACTGACGCACGATCGAGCCGTCGGCGCGGATACCGTCGAGGCCCGTTGTCGGCGTGCCGTCCTCCCGGACGACAAATCCGTAAATGTAAGCGTCTTCTTTTATATAATCGGAAAATTTCTTCGCCGCGTCATAGCGGAAAATGTGGCTTTCGGAGAGCGCCGCGATATCGAGGGCCCCCAAAAGGCCTTCGGGGCGGCTCACTTCGATCATCGTCCGTATGAAATCGCCTTTTTTGAGGTTCAGTGCCGGCATGTCGCGGTCGAGTATCCTGCCGTAGTATTTCGCGATGCGCCGGCCCTGAGAATCTTTCTGCTCCTGCCAGGCGATCTTGCGTCCCGGGATCTCGTACTGCGTCAAGAGATGGCCGTTTTCGATGAGCGACTTCAAAGGATCCATCTCCCGTCCGCGCGCGTCGACGGTCTTATTGACGACCATCGGGGTACCCTTTGTCAGATAATCCTCGAACGGCAGGTCAATATCGTAAGCGTAGGCCCTGCCGCGCACCGACAAGCCCACTTCCTTCGACGCGCCTTCATACTGGGCCACTTCGATCGTCTCGCGGATGAATTTGCCGTCTTTCAGGCGGCCGTTGATCTTGTAGAGTGGGCGGTCGCGGTTGTCGCGGACCTCCTGCCACACCGTCTTCGTCCGCTGGTTCCGGTTCTGGAAGACCATGCGGCCCGCGAGAATGTCCTGCTGGTCCTCAAGGGAAAGCGTCGCCGGGAAGTCTTTGCCGTCCTTCGTTTTCAGCGCCGTCGTTTTAAGCGCCAAAGCCGGGTTGTACTTCCCGAAATCCAGGCCCTTGGCCGGATCGTATTCATAAAGATGGGATTCGAGCGACACGCCGAGCTTCGAGAAAATACTGCCCGGCTCGCGGATGAGATGGGTCTTCACTTCGATCGTCGTGGGCTTGAATTTCCCCGTCACCGGGTCGCCTTCAATTTCACCGTTGATCTTCGCGAGGAAACGCCCCTTCGCGTCGACCACTTCCTCGAAGCGGCTGCCTTTGAGCACATCGTAGCGCGCGAACTTCAGAAGGCCCGTGCGCAGGTACGTCTCCAGGTCCGTCGTCACAACGGAGCCGCCCTGCCGGAGCCACTTGCCGTTCACTTTGACATAGGCTTCCGATTCGAGCGCGATGCCGAAGACCGCGAAGGCGGGATCTTTGAAATTGTGGACGAGCCGGATCGCGCCGTCCTTGGCGGGGTCGCCGGTCGTTTCTTCCACGACGCGGTTCGTCGCCATATCGCGGATCTGCTGGCCCTTCAGT
>CAZBAY010000248.1:0-12061 GCA_964489945.1 uncultured Planctomycetia bacterium | reverse complement strand
CCTCTACACCCAAGACGCGGGCAGGATCGGGCGGGATGTCGGCCGGCTTTATCTTTCAAACACCGCCGGAAATATCGCGGGGTCTCTCGCGGCCGGGTTTCTACTCATCCCCCTCGTGGGGATCCATAAAACGATCCTTGCCGCCGCCATTCTCGGCGCGTTGGTCGGCCTGGCAACCCTCTGGAACACCTCGAAAGAACCGGGAAAACGCCTGGGCGCGGCCGCCATTTGCGGCTTAGTCCTCGCGTCGGGTCTTTGGGTAAACCGCGAGGGCTGGGACCCGCGCGTCCTCACAAGCGGCCTTTATATCCGCCCGCACGGCTCCGTGGCTAAAAACAACGTGGACATTCTCTCCTGGCTCTACGACGTCCAAAATCTTTACTACCGCGAAGGTTTGAATTGTGTCGTCAACGTCGCTCAAAATGGCGATCACCGCTTCCTCAAAGTGAACGGCAAGACGGACGCCTCGACGGGGCTCGACATGTCCACCCAACTTCTTTCGGGGCATCTCCCTCATCTTTTTCATCCTGATCCCAAACGCACGCTCATCATCGGGTTTGGCAGCGGGACAACGCTCGCGGCATCCCTCGCGCATCCGGTCGAAAAAACCGACTGTGTGGAAATTGAACAAGCCGTGCTGGATGCCGCGCCGTATTTTGACAGCGTGAACCGCAAAGCCTACAAGGATCCGCGCGCGAAACTCATCACCAATGACGGCCGTAACCACCTCCTTGTCCACAATGAAATGTACGACGTGATCATTTCGGAGCCCTCGAATCCCTGGATGTCCGGCACGGCCAGCCTTTTCACGTTGGAATTTTATGAACTCGCGCGTAAGCGCCTCGCGGCGAAGGGGATTTTCTGCCAATGGCTCCAAGCCTACGGGATCGCGCCCGAAGATTTCCGGATGGTGGTCGCTTCCGTCCAGAAGGTTTTCCCCCACGTTATTCTTTGGCAGAGCCTCGAGGGAGACGCTTTGATCTTGGCGAGCGGTGAGCCGCTCACCCTCGACTTAAACCGCGTGGAAGCGCGTTTTCGCGATTCGGCGGACTTCAGAAACGACCTCGCGAGGATCGGGATCCGCGGCCCGGCCGGGATCGTTTCCTATTTTGAGCTGGGGTCCCAAGACGTGAAGGGTTACACTAAGGGCGCGCGCCTTCACACCGACAACGATCTCTCACTCGAGTTCAACACGCCCAAGGCCCTCTACGCGCAAGGCACCGCCGAGATGATCTTCAACATCCTGAAATCACGCCGCACGGAGAACCTGCCCACCCTTCTTACTGAAAATTGGCCTCCCGAAAAACATAAAGACGCGATCCTCCAGATCGGCGAGGGATACCTTGCCAAGGGAAGCGGCGACAGCCTCGGCAAAGCGAAAATTTATTTCAAGAAGATCCTTGATACGGACCCGGCTAATCCCCGGGCGCTGGTCGGCCTGGGGCGCGCCGCCTTGCGCGAAGACAAGCTCGTCCCGGCCGTTTCTTATTTCGAGAAAGCGGCTTTCCAGGACCCGCCGTCCGCTGAGGCGTACGGCTATCTTGGATTGGCCTATCTCAACGGAGGAGGAAATAAAACCGCGCTGGAATATCTCAAAAAAGCCATTGAGCTGGACAAAACGAACGGAAATTTCTATCACTGGTCCGCAAAAGCTTTGGAGCGGCTTGGCCAGTGGAAGGACGCGGCGGAGGCGTACCAAACAGTGCGGGATTTAAAGGGAAAAAGTCTAGACATTGAAATCGCGTACGCGCGAAGCTTAAGAAACGCGGGAAACGCGGAAGAAGCGATAAAATTATTGGAAGCTTTGCGCCAAGAATATAAAACACACGGCCCGATCCACACGGAACTGCGGCTGGCTTATGAAAAGACGGGAAATCTCGAGTCCGCGATCCGCGCGTACGAGGATCTTGTGAAACTCAACCCCTATTGGTATGCCTACTGGGTCGATCTTTATAAACTCTACGAAAAAACGGGGGACAAAAAAGGCCTTGAGCGCGCGAAGCGTCAAGGCCTTAAAACTCACCCTTACTTTTCAAATCTTATTTCCGCTTAAACTCCACCCACTGCCACGGCCTTCTTTGCCTGTGCTATCCATTGGTATCGATTATTGCCTTCTCTCCGCCGCCTGTTAGGCCTTCCTGGCGATTGTCGTCTATTTCGGCGATCTTTCCGACACCTGTCAAAGCTTCCGAGCGATTGTCATCTATTTCTGCCACTGCTCCACCGGCCGCTTGGGCTCCCACCTTACCCCCTTGTTTTCCAGCGGACGTCTTGAAACCAATGGGAATACCCATCACGGCTTTAGTTTTACCGCCTGTTAAGGCTTCCTGGCGATTGTCATCTATCTCTGCGATCTTTCCGACACCTGTCAAAGCTTCCGAGCGGTTGTCATCTATTTCTGCCACTGCTCCACCGCTTGTTTGAGCACCCGGCTTGATAAGCTGCGAGGTCTTAGGATCGGGCGGCTCCGGCTGTGGGTTAAACATAACCTCACTACCAGGAGCTATAAACGCGCTTGTTTTGGCGGGAGGCTCAAACAGAGGGGCGGCTTTCTCTCCACCCGTTGGACTGTCCCCCGGCGCCGTCTTATCACCAGGAAGCTTGGTGGGGCGATCCATTGTGGCCGGTACTTTTGACCATTTGCTTCCACCACCAAGATTCCCAAATACGTAGCCTGATTTCATCCCTCCCCCGGTCATGTCCTCAACTAATTCTCGATCATTTAAGTCACCCAAGTCAGGTTTATTGCCAAATGCCGTCTGGATCTGGTTGTGCTGCTCCACCGTGATAGCTTTCATCCCGACGAGATCCACCCGGGCCCCCGGCGGCACCTGGTTCTTGGGCGTCATGGTCTGCAAAGTGGGAGACGTCGCCCTTGCCACCCCAATAGCTGGCGTCTGCTGGGTTTCGACCCTAACCTGACTCACCGCCGGTAAGCTGCTCTGCCTCCTCTGTTCATCCAGGGCGTAAGCGGGGGTGGAGCGGGAAATAACGGTAAGAAAACCTGTCACGACTATTGCGGTAAAAATCACCTTGAATGGCTTTTTCATGTTTAAGCTCTCTTAATTAGACATTACCCTAAAAACCTTCGACATGCAAAGCGCGAAGGCCTTAAAACAAATCCTTACTTCACAAACTTACCGGGCTTAAATTAGGGAGATTCGGGGCCGACAGCTTCAACCTCCTCCGAAATACCGACCACCGCGCCGCTCTGCGCTTCGCCGCCGGCTTTATGCATCCCGATCAGGATCCCCTGAGCTTGAGAATCCGTAGGCGAGAGAACGCCTACGGCCCCGCCCTTATGTTGAAGCTCATCCGGACCTACGATCCAATCCGGGCCGTCGATGTGGGAATCAGGGGGCCCGATGAGCCCGCCCTTCTCGGCGGGAGTCGGGGGTGGCGGCTCAAGCTCCGTCATCTCTACTTTTCCGAATGCCGCTTTGATCTCCCCCGTGTGTTTATGAAATACGTCAAAGGCCTTGTCGTGAACACCAACCGGCGCATCGACCTTATGATCGATGGGGGCAATCACACCCTGAGAATCAGAAGGGCCGAAAAGCCCGACAAGTTGAGAATCAATAGGCCCATCACCCGCCCCCTTGACCGCCGGCTGCTGGACCGCCGGTAACGAGAAATCCTGCACCTTCACCGCGCCCGTCTTCAGTTTATTCTGGTCCAGATCCGCCGCGGCAGCGCCGGAAGCGCTCATCATGAATAAAATTGCAAGAACAGCCATACCCGTGATAAATTTCTTGTTCACGTTTTCATCCTCCCGTTTAATTCTGCTGGTTAAAGATTAACCGCTAAAAAGGCTTTCGTCAAATCACTTGGAGTCGTCGTCTTCGTCCTTGCCTGAATCGGCGGTTGCGGGATCCTCCGACGGCGGGGTTTCTGTTGTGCCGTAGTCATACGTGCCGTCTTCTTCGACATCCCCTTGATAAAACATCGCTTGGCTTGACACAAGGGTTTTAAGGCTGCTTATTGCGCGCGCTTCATTGACCGGCGCTCTCGGTCCCAAAAGACGAGAGGCCTTATCCTCTGCATTTTTATAATCTGTTTGAAACTTAGAAAGCTGTGAGCCTTTTTCTTCCCACGCTGTTTCCGCCGTAGCAACCACCTCGCCGCCCTCGTCAAGGTCGTACGGTTTGTGTGTATGTGATTCCTCTTTATGGCTTGGGTCCACCTGGGGCGTCACGGCCGGAGTAGACGACGTGTACCCAGCGTGTGACAACGTATCTTCATGAACCGCGCCATCCGGTCCAGACTCGGCTCCACCTGCAAACTGAGCTGCCCCCACCTGCGCAGTGGCGGCGGAGGAGACGATGCCTGTCACAAGCTCGTTATTCGCCGCTGTCATCGCGGCATCATACTTTTCACCAGCCTCCTCTTTCATCTCATCGATTTTCTGCTTCTCCTGATCTAATTTATCCGCCTTCAATTTTATTTCAGCCGATGCGCCAGCCATTCCCTGTTTTCTATCACCCCTCTTTTCTGCCAATGACTTCCCGTGCATCTGCAACATCATAGCGAAAATATCTTCTTGCCCATTTGATTTTTCATCTAACCCTTCATGCCCCACCTCCGGAAGAAATCCGGGACCTTCAAATTTTGTTTTGAGGTGATCGAGGGCGGGAGGGCTCATCTGGATTTTTTGCGCGGTTCCGTTATTCGCTTGGATCAAATCGGCTCGTGCGGCGGAATATCTAGTGGTGTCAGACACTGTCTTTTGTTTGTCCGCGAAATTCTCAACTTTACTTGTTTTTCCTATATTGCCGACTTCTACAGCAAAGTTGCTGGGTTCATAGTAGTTTTGGGAAGCGGCTGCGGACTTCGTCTGCTGGTTTTCTTCGGCGGCGAGAACGGACGCCGCGGGCATGGGGGCAAAAACCAGAGCAACAATGAAAAGTACACGCGGGTTTTTCATGAAAGTGTCAAATCACTTGGATTCGTCGTCTTCGTCGTTGTCCTCTGCTCTAAATAGCACACGTTCAGGCGTGGCCCGTGAAAAACCCACTTTGGGCTCCGGTTCCGTCTCAAGCCTCAGGGTCGCGTCATCTTTGATTTCCTGGGTAAACCCCTCCACAAGACCGTAGCTGCCGTAGGTGGTTTCTGTTCGCTCTGTCTTTTTCATCACGTCGAAATTTTCAGGTTCAGTGGTCAACTTTCTCGCGGGGCGCAGCTCCTCAGACGTGACGGTAGGGCTAACCGGCGTTCCCGGCTTCACGAGGTAAGGGCCGATGCGACCTCCCAACTTGGTTCCCTCCCCCACCGTCGCTCCCTTTTCATAGCTATCAAACATCAAATCCACAGCCAGTGTCTTGGGTTCGGCGTCTTTAAATTCAAGCGTAGGGGCGTCGCCTTCCGAGCTCTTATGCTTCTGCCAAGGCACTGAACCTTTTGATTTTTCATCCAAATGCTTGTCTTGCTCATTCCATACGCTCCCGATCACGGGCGATTTCACATCGCCGTGCTCAAAAAACACCAACACTTCATCCCCCACCTCCGGAAGAACTCCGGAACCTTCGAATGTTGTTTTGAGGTGGTCTAGGGCGGGTGGGCTCATCTGGATCTTTTGCGCGGGAGAAAAATTGGCTTGGATCTGGCCGGACTGGGCAGCGGGATATTTGACAACCTCCGAATGGAGACTTCCGCCTTCGACGGATTTCACGAATCCACTCGTCTTTTTGCTGCTGTCCAGATCGAGCGCAAAGGCGCTGGCGCTGTAGGCTGCTGGAGAATTTGGAGAAGAGGTTGCGGGCTTAGTCTGCTGGTTATCTTCGCCGGCGAGAACGGACGCCGCGGGCATGAGGGCAAAAACCAAAGCAACGATGAAAGGAACGCGCGAGCTTTTCATAAAAACCTCGCTGATTGAAAAATTATGGGCAGGGAACGACCTGGTTGTTGATGTTAAAGCAAACAGGATCCGGCACCTGCTGGGCGCGCTCAACCTGCTGGTCGTAGGGCGGGAATCCGGGCCTCACCTGGAGGAGCTGGTCCAAACGGCTGTTCACGTTGACGAGGTTAAGATCCCAAGGCCTGTCCAGAAGTCCCAGCCCTTCGTCGATCCGCTGGTCTTCCATATAGGACAGCGCCTCGGCCCGCGCCAACCCCGCGCTCATCACCGCCAAGAGCGCGGCCAGGGCCAACACGGAATTCCGGCCTGCTTTTGCTTTCCCCACCAATCCCCCCTTAAACATAGTAAGTGAACGCCACACCAAAAGTTTGCCTGTTATATTCCGAGAATTCAACATTGGAATCCCCCGAAGTGTAATTGTAGCTGAACTCCACCATCAGGTTGGGGTCCCATAGCGGCCGGGAAAGGGACGCCGAAACACTTAAGGAATCATCCGCCCGCGTGGGCTCCGGCACGTACTGCACATAACCATCTGTCGAATACGTGACGCCGGCGAAAAACCCCCACTGCCACGGCAGGGACACATTGACCGTTCCCCCGACATCATGGCTGTCGATATCAAACTGGGAGCCTCGTGTTTGCGCGCGCCGGTAATAGTAAGATGTGCCGAGGACAACGCTGTTCTGAAAAGTGTAAATGCGGTTCGTGACGCCAAAGGACTGCTCGTGGCCATCGCGAGAAAACTGCTCCGCGCGGATCGTGTCGTTCCTGAAATCCTTCCATTTGATCGAATAACTCGGCGACACGGTCGCCCAAGGAACCCACTGCCAATTAAGACTTGTCCCAACACTCCAATCCTGGCCGTAAGAATGGTTCCCCAAACGGCTGTCGGAATAATCGCCGTACACTTCAAGCTTATAAGGTTTCCCCCATATCCGCTCCCCCCGTCTCAGGAAAACCCGGGCCGACTGGCTCGTCAGGTCAAGCTCCTCAAAAAACTCGGTACGCTCGTGGAGACTTTGATAAATGGAATAGGCCAGTCCCGCCGTCACCGGCGTCCGGTCAATGTTCTGGTCGACGGGCCGCAGCTCGAAGTAGCTTGAGGTGACAAAGCGCCAGGTGTCGGTGTCTGTCGGATCCTCATCCCTGTCCTTATCCGACCGAGCCACTGCATTGTCGTCAAATTCAGAACCGGCGCGAAGCGTCACGTTCCATCGCTTGTCGTCCGACACGGCCTGCGCCGTGACCGAGAGGCTTTGCAGCTCCGGCAGGACGCGCGCTGCCTGCTCCGCGTAGCGGGAGCCGGGGGCTTTTTGCTGAATTTCCTGCAGAAGGTCAATGGCCAGGATCACATTGCCGCGGTACGCGTAGGCCTGCGCCAGATAAAAACGGGAAGCGATGCTCGTGGGATCTTTTTGAAGCGCCACGCGAAGCGCCGTGATGGAAGCGTCGAGGTTGTTTAATTGAAGGTGACAGATGCCTTTGAAGCGGAGAAGGAGGACATCGCCGGGCCGTTCGCCGAGCAAACGATCGACTTCCTGGAGCGCCGCGGAATAATTGCCCGCCTGGATCAGCTCACCGGCCTTCTGCCAGTAATCCCCCTCCGCGGCGAATGCTGAAAAGGAAAAGAGAACGACAAAAACGACGGCTAAGACAGCTGATCTCAAGCGCATCCTCCTCATGGCTCTTGAATGTATCAGCTTCAGCTTCTGTCGTCAATATACTTGGGGGATTTTTGCCTTACGCCGCCTGCTCGGCCATGCGTTTCATGAGCTCGTAAACGCGGACGAGGGCGTTCAAGGTGACGGTGTAGGGTTCTACGGCGTAATTGAGAATAATGGAAAGATCCTTGTTTTCACCTTCCAAAACGTCGATGAATTCAGGCACGTCCTCTATTTTCCGGCCTCCTATAAGGATCTGGTGGGCTTTCCTAAATCGAATGAATTGCGGATCCGAGGTGTTGAGTTCCTTGATCCTGGCCTCAAAGATCGCGGCCTTGAAACTGGCCCTGAACTTGTATACGCCCTTTTGGCCTGAAGCTTTCATGAAGAAATGGCGCCCTTTACGGATCAAGACGGGCGTATTTTTCTCTATGGCATGGATTGAAACACTTTTGCCTTTTTGGTAGTTTTTCGGGATATCTGACCTACGCCTGAAGATAAAGTTCTGTCTGCCGGGGTAAAGGGCTTCGGCCTGGGCAAGCAGCTCTTCTACAAGGCGCTTTTTGCCTCTCAGAAGAAAAACGGCGTTTTGTTTCTTGGCGATATAAAGCTCACGGACAAGGAGCGGGAAGATCAACTCTTTCGCGTCTTCATTTTCGAAACCCGTAAGGTCCAGTGTCGCCACAACGGGAATGGAGGTATCTACCTTCCCCAGCTCAGCTTGCACAGCCGCGACGTCCTGGCCGAGAGCCTGCGTGAGGTCCGTCATGGAAATGGTTATCGTCGGCTTTTCATTTTTACGAAGAGTAGCAAGATCGTCGCGATAATTTTCAACCTCGACCGGCTCATCCCCCAGTCCATAAATCCGTAGCTTACCGTTCTCTTTATTTTTCTCGATCTTTAACCGGTGACGGCCCAGCATGATCCATCCCGTTTCTTTTTTCTCATCGTGAACCTCGAGCAAAAACTTTATCGCGTCCCCACGCTTAACAACGCCGTGGGTCAACCCACTTGTTCCCGCCAACCGGGCGCCGCGTTTCCGTTGCGATCTTTTACTAGGCTTGATATTAAACGAAAGCGTGCTCTCGAAAGTTTCTTTAAAACCCAAGCCCTTAGCGATCCTAGTGGTTTGTCCATCTAGAGAAATATCGACAACCACGATCTTTTCAAGGTCATGATCTCGCCGCGCCCAATTCGCTGCGGCCTGGAAGAGTTCGGTCCCAATTCCACGTCCGCGTAATGACCGATGTACCACCAGTTCAAGAATCTCAGCTTCCTTTAATTCGCGATTTACCTCTACGGAAACATACCCAACAACGCTTCCTTCCAACCGTGCTACAAACACTTGCCTGTCTGAAGAAGCGGATTGGAAAAACCATAATTTACCACCTTTCGTTGCTTCTATACGCTCCTCATCCAGGACGATCTTTGTGCCGGCGAAAGGAATAAAATCTTTCTCCCACAAAACCATAATCTCTCCCAAATCAGGGGCATTCGCCTTTTCAATTTTGAGACCGTCTAAACTTCTGGCCGCCAGCCGGGCGCCGCTTTTGCCTGTTTGTGCCTTAGAACGAGCGGCGTCATGCAAAACCGAATGTCGGCTTCGCAACACTTCCTCGCGCTCGCCCAGCGAGAGAAATTCTCTATCATAGATCTTTTCGGCTGCCTTCAATAGCCGATCGCCGAATCCTTGAAGATCATCCATCTGGCCGTCCAAATAGATCATCCATTTCGCCGGGTCCGCCGTCTCTTCTCCGAAAAGCTCCTGTCCTAGGAAAAGAAGGAGTTGTTCATGCGCCACCGGATATTCCGGAACAGTGCTCTGTCCTCCCCGGTCAAACAAAGTCCCCCTTAAAAACAAAATAAAAACCCATGCGCGGACTTTACTGTCCTTGTAGGAGCTCGATCTCAATCTGGCTAGCTTGCCTTCGATCTCCAGGATAGCTTCGGAAAGAAGCTGCTGACGCGCCGGCTGTTTCTCGAGATCGATCAATTTCTGTGTCAGCCTTGAATCCTCGCGCAACAGGGCTTTGATCATTGAAACATGTTCGTCCGGCTTGAGGTATTCAAAAGGCCTTCTCCAATATTTCCCAAGAAAGGCGATGGCATCGACATGCGCGAGTTCCTCGTTGAAAATATTTTCCCTATAAAGCGCGAACGCCTCCTCATGACCGAGCCCTTCAAACGCTTTCAGGGAAACCCACGGCATAAACCTATCTTGAGGTTTAAAAGGGGCTGTCTGCTTATAAAGAGACCATTGCTCAAAAGACCTTAAACGGGATCGTATCCTCTCAACGGACTCATGCTCTTCCCGGAATAGGGCTTCCTGCGCGAGAATACGCCGCCCATTGGCCTGCGCGATCCCGAACCCTCCCGTCAGGGGCTTGATGTTATACACCGGAACCACTCGCCCCGCGGGAGAGGTGACCGTAACCGGCTTCGGATCCAATACCTTTGCCTTTAATAGCCACCCCTCTTTGGTCGGGTGCTCCACTATGAGGCCCCGGGGGATCAGGACCTGATCTTCGACCTCCTCGATGATCGCTCCTGTCAACCGAGGCCATACAGCGCCTTCCCGCGCCAGTGTTAGAATGTCGGTGCCGTCAAAGTCCGGCTGAAGCGGCCTGATCACCCGGTCGACCCATTCGCCGACAGCTGGCTCGGTAAATTGTTCTTTATTCAGGAACCTTTCCAGTTCCCTGGCGTATTCATCCGCCCAATCTACTAAATTGAATTCGAGAACGGCTTGAAGATCATCAAACAGGTCGTGAACGATCTTCCCGCGTCTCTCCTTCGGCAGCAGGTCTCCCAGGAGCGCCATGAGCGCTGTTTGTTTATTCCCTTTCGACTCTTTTTTTCCTTCCAAAATTTCCCGCTCAATGATGTCCAATACTTTCACGGCCAGCTCTCTCGTGACGCGATCGCGCAAAGGCTCAGGAACAACCCCCTGGATCTTAAAAACAGCCGCGCGGGCAGGATCATCGTACAAGCCTGTCTGGCTTGCCATCCGGGCGCCCCCTGGACCGCGCACAGCCAGCTCTTTTTCATTGGTCCATCGAATAACAGCCGAATTTTTGGCATCGATCTCAAACTCAAAAGTCAGACCGTCATGCGTAATGCTCAAATATCTCTCGTCATCCCTCAGCTCAATGTCTTGAGCCCTTGTCGGTAAATAGTTTAAATCTAGTTCACTTCGAAGTTTTGTTTTTATCACATACCCCCTGTATCCCTTATGGTTGCGGATCAAAGAGCCGTACATTTGCTTTCGCAAGTCCAACTCGCTCATTTGAATCGATAGCCGAGGAGAATAACTCAAATAGCGAATATTTTTTCCGGGGAATCCAAATAAATGCTGTACAGCTTCCCGCCTCCGCGACGCATTGATTTCCAAACGGTATGCCTCAAGAGAATATTCCGTCATGTTCAACCCGTCCTTCGCGGAAGACCACGGGTAAATATCCTTGTAAACTCCCGAAACAAGCGTAAACAGAACAGCTGAAACAAACATGCCATAGTAAAGCAAATGAGTTAATGAGAATTGATACCATTTCGCTTCCTTTCGCAACTCGTTTTGTGGTGAGAACTTGCCGGTGATCTTGGACACTAAATAATGAATCGGTTTCAGGGGTGCTATTTTTAAAGTAACCGCGATGCCTGTCCAAATAAGGATACCAAATGAGAAAAGGACATCCGGTATCACCCACAAAATGCTCCCGTTTCTGAAAACATTCCACGCCATAAAGGCGCTTAACAAAAGGAACGTCGAAAACGTGATCCTCTGTACCCATCGGCTGATAGCATGACCTTCAGCCAGCCGGGCGCCAAAGGAAGGCAGCTCTTCCCGCGTGAATAAAGTTTTTCCGTTCACACTAAACAAAGATGTGATGTAATTGTCAGTTTCTTTAGCCAGTCTTGCGCCATCAACGGATACTTTTGAAGGTGCTGGGTCAAATTTATAACCATCCCACCGATTTTTATATGTGAGATAACCAATATTGCCTTCATTCAAGATTTTCTCCAACTCGACGACTTGTCGAAATAAGTTTTCAAATAAAGGTTTTATTTTCTGATATTTTTTTTCCTTGTCCATCCCAGAAATACCCAAATATGTCTCTATCAAAAAAAAGCTATTCCCGAGGAAATGATCAGTCCAGCCAATGGATGAAGTATTGGAAACCAGAGCCGACTTCATCGTTTCGAGTTTATTCTGAATTTTGCTTTCCGCATCTTTTTTTGAAGGATTACTTAGGAGTTCTTCGACTGAATTTAACGTTGATTCTTTGATCATTTTGAATTCAGTCAGCACGACCCGAACTTTTGACTCATCAACCGCCAACCTCGCTCCGGCCCCGCTTAGATCGCTAGGACGAGGTGTAGCCGAGGAGAGACTTGACCCTTCAGATGCGTCATTAGTTCCATCATACCGATCGATAGCTTCCTGAAGCGCTTCGACTTCCGCCAGCCGTGCGCCGGCGTTTATTGGGGCGGGCCGGTTTTCTTTGACCCAAAGCGTGCCGTTCGCGGCGCTTCCGTACGAAAGCTGGCG
>CAZBAY010000247.1:0-2440 GCA_964489945.1 uncultured Planctomycetia bacterium | reverse complement strand
CTTTCTGAATAATTCGGGCGATCTTGCTTTTCTCAAGTCGCGGGTGAAGCTGAGCGCCCTTGGAACCTTGGACGCAGTGGTTGGGCCAGAGGATCTGTTCAATACCGAGAAGGTCTATCTTGTCGCCCGGTTTCTTGCCGGGGTGATTCAAAGCGAAACTGCCGTGGTCCTTCGGGTGCCAGTCCTGCGTGGCGACGACCAGATCGAATTTCTTTTGCAGCTCATTTGCAATGGGAATGACCTGGTCCCCTCCCTTCACGGCGAGAGGCCCACCCAGACAAAAATCGTTTTGCAGATCCACTAAGATAAGCGCTTTCATTGATTGGTCGCGCCGATCACTTTGTCCTCCTTTGCCGTGGTCTTTCCGTAAATGGCGGGAACCCTCGGCACGGCGGACAAAACGTAAGTGCTAGGGAGACTGATGTTGTCCGGCGTGCCGCGTCCCTTGCCATTTACGTCAAGACCACAAGCGGGCAAACGGAGTCCAAAACGATCAGGCGCGACACTCATCAGGAAGCCTTAAGCATTGCTTGTTGCTTCATTAGATATAGCGATTTCTCGATGCCTACAAAATAAGGCTGCTTCAGTGCGGCCAGGTTCTCCTGGGTGGATTTGCGGGACTCATGAATAGAGGGCGGCTGATAAACAAGCTTGCCTTTGCGGAATACGGGAACGAGGAGGTCCTCGGCTTTACCGTCACTGTTCACTTCCCGCTCTTTGGCAGCTTCGTTCAGGTCAACCGCTTGGCACGACGTTCCGATCCCCATTTCCACGTCGTAGATCACGTCCGCGAAGGCGCGGCCGTCGGAATAAAAACGTTTCACCTGTTTGATACCGGGATCGGAGGATTTGTAGACCTCTTCCGAAATTTTAAAATGGCGTTTCCATTCACCCTTTTCGTCCTTCGTTGCCGCGAGTTTGTAAACGCCACCGAGCGCGGGCTGGTCAAAACCGGTGACAAGGCGCGTCCCGACACCCCAAACATTGATCTGAGCTCCCTCTCTTTTCAGCATTTCGATCAAATGTTCATCCAATTCGTTTGAGGCAACGATCACGGCATCCTTGAAGCCTGCCTCGTCGAGCATTTTGCGCGCTTTCACGCTGAGGCTGGCCAGGTCCCCAGAGTCGAGACGGATCCCCACCATTTTGTGACCGTTGTCGCGAAGCCATTTCCCCGCTTCTAGCGCTTTTTTGATGCCTTCCAGCGTGTCATATGTGTCCACAAGGAAAATACTATTGTTGGGCATGGCCTTCGCGTACTTTTGGAACGCCTCAAGCTCATCGTCATGGAACATCACCCAGCTGTGCGCCTGCGTACCCTTGACCGGAATGCCGAACAGCTTGCCCGCGAGGACATTGGACGTGGAACCGCAGCCGCCGATGTACGCCGCCCGCGATGCCGCGAGCCCCCCGTCAAAACCCTGGGCGCGCCGAAGTCCAAATTCTATGACCGAATCCCCTTTCGCCGCCTGGCAGACCCGGGCAGCCTTTGTCGCGATGAGCGTCTGAAAGTTCAGCATGTTGAGGAGCGCGGTCTCGACAAGCTGACACTGGAGAACTGGGCCTTGAATGCGGAGAAGTGGTTCCTGTGGAAAAACGACCGTTCCCTCGGGAATAGCGTCCAGATCACATTGAAATTTTATGCCGCGTAAATAGTCGAGGAACTTTGGATCGAAGAGCGCGTTGCCGTCATTGCCCTTCAACGTCGCGAGATATTTTGTGTCAGATTCGTCAAACCGGAAGTTTTCCAGGAAATCGATCACATAGGCGAGGCCGCAGGCGACCGTGAAATTTCCTTTGAACGGATGCTCGCGGAAGATCAAATGAAAGACGGCCTCGCGCTCCGCGACGCCGCTCTTCCAATACCCGTACGCCATCGTCACCTCATACAGGTCGGTGAGCAGCGCAAGCGATTGGTTATAGGGCAATACTTTGTAAGCCATGGTTTCCGCTTAATAGTATAACTTAAATTCGCATAAATGGAGGAGCGGCTATTCGGTGCGGCCGCCGAGGTGTTTGGCGAGGAACTTTTCGCAGGCAGTGTAGAATTTGATGCGGTTTTCGGGGCGGGCGAAGCCGTGGCCTTCATCGGGGAAAAGCAGGTACTCGTGGTCGATCCCCTTGGCTTTCATCGCGGCGACGATCTGCTCGGATTCGTCCTGCTTCACGCGGGGGTCGTTAGCGCCCTGGGCGATCAGCATGGGGATCTTGATGTTGTCTACCTTATATAAAGGGGATCGTGATTTCAAAAATTCAGCTTCAGTGTCGGGATTCCCCACGCTCTTGTGGAGATGGGACAGGTAAACTGACCAGTAAGGAGGGACCGTTTTGATAAAAGTGATCAGGTTCGACGGCCCGACGATGTCCACCGCGCAGCAGAATAGATCGGGCGTGAAGGTGGCACCCACAAGCGCCGCGTAACCGCCGTAAGAGCCGCCGA
>CAZBAY010000246.1:0-3056 GCA_964489945.1 uncultured Planctomycetia bacterium | reverse complement strand
GAGAAGCCATTCGAATTCCGCCAGTTCGCCGGGCGCGAGCTCGGAAGTTTGAATATGGCATAGCCCGCATTTTTTGAGATCGATCGAGGCGCGGCTTTTGCCGAATACAAGCTCTGAAATGAACGTCCCCAGCGCCGGCTGATGTCCCACAAAGAGGACGCTTTCGTCCCCCTCGAATTTTCCCAGGAGCTTGGAGAAATTCTTAAAATCCCCGTGCGGAACGAGCGTGTCGGCCAGCTCGATCTTGCTTCCGGATAAAAAAACCTCCGCGATGATCTCCGCCGTCTGGGTGGCCCGCAAGTAAGGGCTCGACACGACATGGTCGAATGAAAGGCCAAGGTTCTTCATCCCCTTGGCCGCTTCTTTCGCGTCCTGGATCCCGCGGGGGGTCAGCGGACGCGCGGAATCCGTCTTGGTATCCGAACTCACCTGCCCGACCGCGTCGGCGTGTCTTAGAAAATAAAGCTCCATATGTTATGATGATAGCATGGACCTTAAAGGAAAAACAGCGCTCGTCACGGGGGCCGCGAAGCGCGTCGGCCGCGAGATCGCGTTGGCTCTCGCGAAACAAGGCGCGCATCTCATCCTGCATTTTAATACTTCAAAAGATGAGGCCGAAAAAACGGCCGCCGCGGTGAAAGCGTTCGGCGTGCAATGCCGCCTGGTTCAGGCAAATCTTGAAAATCCCTTGGAAATTTCGCAAATGATCCGCGAGGTCGAGTCCGGGGAACCCGTCCGCATCCTCGTGAACAATGCCTCGCTCTTCCACAAAACGTACATCGGAACGATAACTGAGGAAGAATGGGACCGTTTGATGGACGTAAACCTCAAAGCGCCTTTTCTTCTTTCAAAGGAGCTGGGCGTTCGCATGGCCAATGGCGAAGGCGGCACGATCATCAATATCGCCGACTGGAGCGGCTTTCGGCCTTACAAGAATTATCTCCCCTACTGCACCTCTAAAGGAGGGCTGATCACAATGACAAAAGCCCTCGCGCGGGACCTGGCCCCAAAAGTAAGGGTGAACGTTATCGCCCCCGGACCGGTCATGCTGCCCCTTGACATGCCCGCCGAAGAAAAAGAAAAAGCCATCGACAAAACTCTGCTGCGCCGCGAAGGCTCCCCCCAGGACGTCGCCTCAGCCGTCGTCTTCCTCGCCGAAAACGACTACTTGAACGGCCTCATCCTCCCCGTTGACGGCGGCCGCTCCATCAATTAGAGTAAAACTATGTACAACGTGGTGAAAGAAATTCATTTTTGTTATGGGCATCGGCTTCTCGATTATGAAGGCCTGTGCGCGCATCCGCATGGGCACAACGGCAAGATCGAGATCGAGCTTGAGGCGCCCAAGCTCGACAAGCGCGGGATGGTCTACGATTTCGGCGACATCAAGGAGATCGTGCAAAAATGGGTCGACAAGGAGCTCGACCACAAGATGATCTTAAGGAAGGACGACCCACTCGTAAAAATTTTGAAAGACCTGAACGAACCGTATTACGAAATGAACGATAACCCCACCGCCGAGTCCCTCGCCAAGCTCATTTTCGATCATGGCAAGTCGAAAAAACTCCCCATTTCCCGCGTGACGTTCTGGGAAACGGCGAGCTCCTCCGCCTCGTATTCCGAATAGCCTTAAGAAATTAACTGCGGCATGAAATAGCCGTGGTCGATGTGCAGGTAGTTTTCGAACATCTGCCAATCCGTGGCGTCCGTCTCGTAAAACTCATTGTTTGAGAAGAACGCGTATTGGCCGTTGATCTGAAACACGCAGATCGCGTGCTTGTCCTGGCTGGAAAAGGTGACGCTGTAAATCTGGGCCTCATAGCCTAAGGTGCGGAGCGCCTGTTGGGTAAGCAGAGCAAAATCCTTGCAATCCCCGTATCCCCGGGCGACCGTCGTCTGGGGGTCCGCCCACTCCCGAGAACCGTTGTCCGCCTGGTAAGCGATATGCTCGCTCAGCCAATCGGCGTATTTTTCAAGCGTATCGATCTGCTGGGAAGTCATTAAGGTTACCGCTGTCGTATCCGCTTGCAGGTTGTTCGTCGGCATCACCGTCATCATCGCTATCAGCCCTATCGTTCCCCAAACAACTTTTGCATTCATGACGCCCCCCTCGGGCGCCAAGCGGCCTTGGTTACCTTTCGACCACTTGCGCCCCCAATTTTCCCGACAAGCGGCACAGCTTCTCCACAAGCTCATCCACCTTAAACGGCTTGTGAAGATAATCGTCGGCGCCCAGCTGCAGGATCTTCTCCCTCGACTCTTTCTCGTCGAGGCCGGTGATCGCGACGATCTTCGTGTGACGCAGGTCGGAATGTTCCTTTATGAACTGACAAACCTTATAGCCGTCGAGCCCCGGAAGTTTGATGTCCAGGATCACGACATCGGGCTGCAAAACTCCCAGTTTGGCTCCCGCAGTGAACCCGTCCTCCGCTGTGTCGACTTCAATGCCCGGAAAAGACTTTTTCAAAATGGATGTCACCAGCGACCGGATCGCGGGATCGTCGTCCACCACGAGCACCACCGAACCCAGCCCCGCTCTCAACTGCTGTGGCACCGGCATCTGCATGGTCTTAAGGAGACCGACCACCGCTTCTCTTTTAATACGGTGATGGCCGCCCGGCGTGTAAGACGTATTGATCTTCCCTTCATTGATCCATCGTGAAATGGACCCGGGAGAGACGTTGCAAATTTCCGCCATTTCGAACGTGCTGAAGAATTCCTTTTTCATCTTACTCACCTCCTCTTTACAATAGTAAGTTTAGCACGTTTAGTGAGATTTACAAGATTAGAAATTAAGCATAGTTTAACAATTATTGTTAGATTGTTAACTATTGCTTATTATTGACTAGGTTATTGCTCTGAGGGAGGGGCTTCTTCGATGGAAAACTGGCGGAGACGGGCCCATTGGCGGGCAATGAAACCAGGCTCATTGGGCCTGGATCGGGGGGAAAGCACCTCGCTGGACGGCGGCCGGACCGGCATAATGGGTCCAATCGGAACTCCGGGAGGTGACATTATAGGCTGGATATGCTTTTTCTCGTAGGCCTCGGCTTCCT
>CAZBAY010000245.1:0-4558 GCA_964489945.1 uncultured Planctomycetia bacterium | reverse complement strand
AGCTCTTCGCTCAGGTTCTTGCCATCATGGCAAGGAACGGGCATCTCGATCAGCACGGTCTCCGTGAAATTGCGACTCTTACAGAGCGCATGAATCGGCGCCAACGGTCTCGGTATCTGGAATCCTCAGAGGCCATACGCCGGCCATCTCACAACGAACTGTGAGTTGAAGATATGGTCCATGCCACATGGCGACATGTGGACCAACATGAGCGAAATTCCTTGTCGGGTAAGTTCCGACCTGCACGAATGGCGTAACGACTTCCCCACTGTCTCAACCATAGACCCGGCGAAATTGAAGTACGAGTAAAGATGCTCGTTAGCTGCGGAAGGACGGAAAGACCCCATGGACCTTTACTACAACTTGATATTGAGCTTTGTCCTGCGCTGTGTAGGATAGCTAGGAGACTTTGAGACCTTGCCGCTAGGTGAGGGGGAGTCAACGTTGAAATACTAGCCTTATTATACTAGGGTTCTAACCCCATACTTTAAATCAAGTTGGGGGACTGTGCCAGACTGGCAGTTTGACTGGGGCGGTTTCCTCCTAAAGAGTAACGGAGGAGTGCAAAGGTTCCTTCAGTGCGGTTGGCAATCGCACGCTGAGTGTAATAGCATAAGGGAGCTTAACTGCGAGACTCACAAGTCGAGCAGATGGGAAACCAGGCTATAATGATCCGGCGCTTTCTAATGGTAGAGGCGTCGCTCAACGGATAATAGGTACTCCGGGGATAACAGGCTTATCGCGTCCAAGAGTTCATATCGACGACGCGGTTTGGCACCTCGATGTCGGCTCATCACATCCTGGGGCTGGAGAAGGTCCCAAGGGTCGGTCTGTTCGCCCGTTAAAGTGGTACGTGAGCTGGGTTCAGAACGTCGTTAGACAGTTCGGTCTCTATCTGCTGTGGGCGTAGGATATTTGAAGGGAGCATTCTCTAGTACGAGAGGACCGAGAATGACGAACCTCTGGTGTTCCAGCTGTGCTGCCAAGTGCAAACGTTGGGTAGCTATGTTCGGAAAGGATAAGCGCTGAAAGCATCTAAGCGCCAAGCCCCCCCTAAGATAAGATATCCCCAGTCGCAAGACTGCTAAAGACCCCATGTAGACTACATGGTTGATAGGCCAGGTGTGTAAGGCCCGTAAGGGCTTCAGCTTACTGGTACTAATTGGTCGTGAGGCTTGACCTACAGTTTTAAGGCTCTTATCCTCTATGAAATTGTCAAATATTTATCGCTCTTAAAAAAGCTTGCTGGTGATGATAGCGGAGGGGCTACACCCGTTCCCATTCCGAATACGGCCGTTAAGCCTTCCAGCGCCGATGGTACTGATAGGGCAACTTATTGGGAGAGTAGGACGTCGCCAGCATTAATATTTAAAAGCCGCTTGGCTTAAAAACCAGGCGGCTTTTTTATCCTCAGGAAAAGCATGAAAAATATACGGAACATAGCGATCGTCGCGCACGTGGATCACGGGAAGACCACGCTCGTGGACGCCATTTTGCGCCAGACCCGCGTCCACCGCAACATCGAGGAGATGGGCGAACGCATCATGGACTCGATGGACCTCGAGCGGGAACGCGGCATCACGATACGCGCGAAGAACGTGAGCGTTGTTTACAAGGACACGAAGATCAACATTGTCGACACGCCCGGCCACGCGGATTTTGGCGGTGAGGTTGAGCGGACGCTTCGCATGGTAAGCGGCGTCCTCCTTGTCATAGACGCGAAGGATGGCCCGATGCCTCAGACGCGCTTTGTGCTCCGAAAGGCGCTAGAGCTCGGCCTCAAAGCGGTCGTTGTCATCAATAAAGTCGACCGCGTCGACTCTCAGATCGAAGAAGTCGTGAACCGTACGTTCGACCTTTTCTGCGAGCTCAAAGCCACGGACGAACAGCTCGATTTTCCTATCGTTTACACGTCGGCCCTGAAGGGCACGGCGACTTTAGACATGGCACAACCTTCGGACACGATCCTTCCACTTATGGAAGTCATCCTCGACAAGATCCCGGCTCCCGTTGTGGAGCAGGAGGGCCCGCTTCAAATTTTAGTGTTAGCGCTACTTCAGGATTCTTATAAAGGCACGATGGGCATGGGAAGAATTTCATCGGGCGCGATCAGCAAGGGCGAGACGGTGGCGCTTGCGCGGCGTGACGGCAGCATTGTCACTTCAAAGGTGACGGCCGTTCTCACATACGAGGGGCTTGAGCGGCAGGAAGTAGAGGCGGCGCACGCGGGTGATATCGTGGCGGTAGCGGGATTTGAGTCGATCGGGATCGGAGAGACGATCACCGACGCGACGAACCCCAAGCCGATGCCGGTCCTCGCGATCGACGAGCCGACGGTCCAAATGACGTTCGGCGTCAATACGGGCCCTTTCTCAGGAAAAGAAGGCAAATACGTCACCTCGCGCGTTATAAGAGACCGGCTTTTCAAAGAGCTTGAAACGAACGTATCGCTCCGCGTTACGGACACGGAAAGTCCTGATACATTACTTGTTGCCGGGCGCGGTGAACTGCATCTGGGAATATTGATCGAGACGATGCGCCGCGAAGGTTATGAGCTGCAGGTTTCGCAGCCGGAAGTTATTTTCCATGAAAAGGACGGCGTGAAGCAGGAGCCTTTCGAGTTTCTTGTCGTGGACCTGCCGGCGGAGTATCAGGGCACGGTGATCGAAGAGATCGGGCGGAGGAAGGGAAATCTTCTCAACATGATCCAGACGCCGACCGGCGAGCTTCACCTGGAATACGAGATCTCCACGCGCGGCGTCATCGGTCTAAAAGGCGCTTTGATGACCAAGACGCGCGGCACGGCGGTGATCCATCACGTTTTTGACGCGTATAAACCGATGATCGCCGAGGCGATCAACGTATCGCTTCATGGCTCGCTTATTTCCAGCGAAACCGGCGAGTCTACCGCCTACGGTCTTAATAATGTTCAGGAGCGCGGGCGGCTCATTATAGGGCCGGGTGTTCCGGTTTACATGGGGATGATCATCGGGCAGAATGCCCGCGACGAGGATCTTGATCTCAGCCCCTGCAAGACCAAAAAACTTAGCAACATGCGTTCCTCCGGCTCAGACGAAGCGATCGCCCTGACTCCTCCTCGTGAAATGACACTCGACCTCGCCATCGAATACATCGGCCCCGACGAGCTCGTCGAAGTCACCCCCAAAAGCGTCCGCCTCCGCAAGCGGATGCTGGATCCCCTCCACAGAAAAAGAATCCGCAGGCAATCAGCAGATTAAAACGTGCTATAATCCCGACGATGGGATTCATAGCTAAGGCTCTTGTTTCTGGGGTGATCATTGCGTTCGCCGCGTGGCTGGCGGGGAAGAGGCCGGTGCTGGCTGGCTTTATTATCGCTTTGCCCCTTATGTCCATGTTGGCGATCCTTTTCTCGTATCTCGAGTACAAGGACATGGGCAAGATCAATCAATTCGCCCTCTCGATCCTCGTGGCCGTGCCGCTTTCCCTTTTCTTTTTCGCTCCGTTCCTTTTGAATAAATGGTTAAAACTTAATTTTGCGGCGACTTATTCTTTGGCCATCGGCTGCGTGGTCGCCGCCTACGCGCTACATGCGCTCATTTTTAAAAAGACATAGGCTGGCCTAGGTCTCGAACGACGATGGGGTGAAATTAAAAGGGGGATAAAATGAAAAATACGTTGTTGTACGCGGGCATTATTGCGCTTTTTATCGTGATGGGCTCTACCGCGCTTCTCGGTTTGACGATCATTGAGGACGGGGAAGCGGGTGTGAAGGGTGATTTTGGAAAGATAGCCGAAGAGCCGGTCGGCACCGGGTGGCATTTTTATATCCGTTTAATTTCCTGGATAGAAAAATGGAACATCAAAACACAGGAGATCAAAGAGACGGCCAATGTGCCATCCTCCGAGGGGCTTATTTCAAGTCTCGATCTTTCGATCCTCTATAACGTTCCCAAGGACCAAGTGGTGAATGTCAGAAAAACCATCGGGATGGGTTACCGGGAAACGGTCCTTGAGCCTTATCTGCGCGAATCCATAAGAAACGTGATCAGTGGCTACGAGGTCAAGGCCTTATACAGCGAAAAGAGCCGAAAAGAGATAGGGGAGAAGATCCTTCAATTTCTCAGGAGCAAGCTGGACTCGCGGGGCATTATCATCTATGACGTGTTGTTGAGAGACGTCCGGCTGCCCCAGGCGTTCGGTCAAAGCATTGAAATGAAGCTGAAAACCGAGCAGGAGGGGCTTCAGAAGGAATTTGAGCTCGTGAAAGCCAAAAAAGACGCCGAGATCGAGGTGGCCCGCGCCGAAGGCGTGGCCAAGAGCAATGTGATCATCTCCAACAGCATCACCGACCAGTATTTGAGGTATCAGTGGATCCAGGGACTACAGAAAAATGACCTGCAGGTGGTCTACGTACCGACAGAGGCCAGCTTTCCCATTATGGAGGCCAGCCGGCTTAAGGACAAAACGGCCGAGGGTTGATGTTGTGATGAAGAAGGCATGAATACCGTCATCGAGTTCGTGCGGGAGCAGGGGTTCGGCGGCACGGTTTTTTATCTCATTATCGTCGGTTGGATCG
>CAZBAY010000244.1:0-6678 GCA_964489945.1 uncultured Planctomycetia bacterium | reverse complement strand
CGGCCGCGTGAGCGCCGCGTATCGTCCGCGCAGGAGAGAGTGCGACTTCGTCCAAACGCCGGCTCATAAAATCAGGGGTAGCCATCATCACAAAACCGAGCGGCTCACTGTTAAAGCGAATATCGGGAAAAGTGCCCCATCCCAGCGGGAGCTTCACACGCAGGCGGCTGTGCTCGGGAATAATGGCTTGAAGCAATTTGAGATGGTGACGATACTCCGCGTGGGCGTGGGCGGCGGTCATTCCATTCTGCGGGCTCGCTGAATGCAGCCCGAACAAGTTCATCGGGGATCTGCCCAAGCCTTCATGCGGCGAGGCGCTGTTTTCTTCGTTGGCGTAGGATCCCTTGATCTGGATCGTAGAATACCGGTCCCCGGAGAAATGAAATGGCTTTTTCAGCGGGTAAACATAAGACCTCTCGTTTTCACTTCCTGATTGGGCTTGCGCCAGCCGATCAAAAATAGTTTTCCGGTCGGTCTCCGAAACCTTCTCCCACAAATTCTCATTGAGCTCCCCCTCCTGACTGCTGACCGAATAGTTGCGCCTCGTCCCGGCGAGCCGGGCCCCTGCCCGCCTGAGATCGCCCCACCCTTTGCCGACAATGCCCATCGCCAAAGCATCCTGATTTCCCAGCACGTTGTCTTTGTCAGCGGTCTGCTTGATCATGAGGGCATTAGCAGGAGCATTCGCCTGGGCAGGAGTCATCATCACATTCTGCGAAAGAAGTAATTTCTCATACCGCTTTTGGTTCGTCTCATGCAGGATCTGCGGCGTCAAAACGATGTAGGAGATATTTTCCTTCCGGAGGAGGTGCTTGAGATTGGGAGCGTGATAACCGCCGGTCACCAGGATCGCTACGGAATCGCGCGATTCCATCTTGCTCAGAAGATTAACAACAAACGCCTGATCCCTCTCATAAGTGAGTTCGTAGAATTTCTCGCACTGAGCGAGGATCTCCTCATAACCCAGCTCCAGAAACGTGACGTCCTCGTAGTATTGCTTGAGATCCATGATCTTGCGGTTGAGGAACCCCGTGATCCGCGTGATATCGAACGTTTTCTTATTCTCGAGATACTCTTTCCAATCATCCGGGGTGAACTGGAGATAAAGCAGTTTTTTCAAAACCTGGATATTTTGGGAGGACGCGATGAGGTGCCGCTCGTCTTCGTTCGTGGCGAGGGTCTTGAAGATCCTTTCCTCAAGGGCCTTCTGCTCCTCAAGAAGTTTTCTCAGATCGATCTTTTTGGCGGCTTTAAGGTAGCGGAAGTATTTGGAGAGCTCGGGGCAAGCAAAGATTGCTTCGGCGTCCTTCGGACGCCTCGCAATGACATCTTGAAGGCGCGCGAAGTAGGCCGCCCGTACTTTGTTATCGGAAGAAACTTTTTCTGGATCCTGCACCTCAAAAAGCTCTTTCTGGTCTTCCGGGGAAAGCGATCGAACGGCTCTTGCCTGCTCCTCACCGGCCTTTTTAAAATCGATCCGTTGTTCTAACGCTCTCAGTTTATGAAAGATCTTAAGATTGGGGAATAAAGAAAGGTCAATCTTGAGCCGACGCGCCTCGTCGGACAGAACTCCAAAATGATCGGTAAGCGGGATCTGATCTTTCTGAACCTTGCGGAATTTTTCATCGAAATCTAAAAGCAGAGGGTTGTAGATCCGCGGTTTTAAAACTTTGATCGTATTCTCAACGCGGTTGAGATAATGCTCGAATCTATCCCTGTCTTTGGCGACATGCCGGTAGGTTTCAAGCGCCTGGGCATAAAGCGCGGGGTCCTCCACCCCCCAAAGCGTAAAGTCGCGGCTAGATGTAAGACTGAGATACTCGCTCCCCTGGAGCTCCCCTTTTTGGAGATATGACATACCGATCTGTTTTCGTTTCTCAAGCGCAGCGTGAGACCTGAGGAATGAGAGGGATACATCGCCGGAGCCGGCCTCGAGAAAAACAGTTTTCGCGATCGTCTTTTGGAAAATGAGATCGAGCGTCTTTGATAGATTGATCTGGCCCGAGGGATTCGTGTGAGCGTCCTGGATGAGGATAAGCGTCTTGCCGGCGTCCGGACTTTGCCAGGCGTCCTCAACGACCGCGACAGACTCGGGGATACCCGGGAGAAATTTTCTGGCCCAAGGCTTGTGGTCTTCGGGCTTGTTCCAAACAATGGGTTTGAGATCGGGGTTGGCAAAAGCCAGGTCCTGAATGAGGAACGCAGCGATCAAAAGACTAGAGATAGTCTTTATAGCTCGGCCGTAGCTTGATCTTTCTCTTTTTAAAAGACTATACTTATCCAAGAAAAAAAATTCCCCTTAAGTTGGGATTTTTGTGTGGGTTAGATCGATTTTCCAGAGTTAGGGAAGTATGCCCGACGGCTCAAATAAACTCAAATTTTTCGGGCTAAAAACGTTTGTGCGGGCTTATGCAGAATTTAACAGGATTAACAGATTCTTTCAGAGGAATTTTTTTGGACCTGAGCGGGGTCGAACCGCTGACCTCCTCGTTGCGAACGAGGCGCTCTACCAACTGAGCTACAGGCCCGAAATTGTGGGATAACCTTTTTCCAGCCAACCCTCTGTCCCGTCTTCCATGGCCCTCACGTACTTGAATCCGAGAAGCCTCAGGTCCTGCTGAAGCGCGCGGCTGGCCTGGCAGTTCCGGTTGCAGTAGGTGACGATCGGAACGTCTTTAGAAAATTTTTTCATCGACTCGGACAACGCTTTTTGGCGGTCCGGGGGATCGGCGATGATCCTGTTCTTGAATAAGCTGTCCTGGCGGTAAAATTCCACCGACAGAGGGAGAACCGCCCCCTCGATATGGGACTCCTGGTACTTGTAAAGCCCCCGGGCGTCAAAAAGAACGAGGGGCGTTTTCTGGAGCTGGACCTGCCGCAGCTCCTCGATGGAGATCAAATCCGGGTCCACCGCCTTCTCCGCCGTAGAAGCGAGACCTCCCCCGATCGATAAAAAAATAGCCGTGAGCGTTATCGCAAAGATCCGTGTAGCCATGCCAAATACTCCGAGGATACCTTCACGACCGGGAGCGCGATGATCTCAGGAAGCTCATAGGGATGCGCGGCCTTTATCGCGCGGCCGACTGGCCCGAATTTGTTTCGCGCTGTTTTGATGAAAAGAAGGGTCTCCGCCGCCTCTTCGATCTTCCCCTTCCACCGGTAAACGGACTCGAAACCTTTTCCGAACGACACGCACGCCGCGAGTTTTTTTCTGACGAGCGTACGAGCGATGGATTTGGCCGTTCGGAGGTCCGGGGCGGTGGTGAGGACGACGATCCCCGGCATTAGAAACGCAGCGTGATCTTGTAGTCGTTCCCCTGCTCTTCCATGATGACATGCCCCTCTCGCGCCAGCCAGCCCAAGCTCATCATCACGACATCCTTTTTCTTGTCAATACCCGACGCGACTTGAGACAACATGCAGGACTTATGCGAGTCCAGATAATGCCAGATCTCTCCGGCGACGATCCCAATTTCAGTGATCATTTTGGCCTCCAGGATCAAAAAGTTTTAAGACGGTTGATGTGCTGTCGAACTAAGCTTACCTATGATAAACGCTGACCGCGAATAAATCAACTGTCTTACAGCAGCCGGTCCTCCGGCGCTTTTTTATTATAGCTCTGGCACTGCGGGCACTGGGAAATTTCCCGGTGGGTGGAATCAACATACGTGTAGGCGCAGATCGAACACTCCCAGACGTCCGCCTTCTCCCTCACGAATTTGGGAAGAATGGATTTACGCTCGAAGACGATCCAGAGAAAAAAAATGACAAAAAGCGACGACATGATGTACAAAAAAACAGCCGTTGAGACATCCACTCTCAGCATCGTCGTTCTCCTTCGGCCCTACGAACGGAACCGCAATCTGATCTTTCCCCTCTGGTCCCGCGGGGGCTCGTTAAGCGCCAGAGGGGCGAATTGCCAGTGCTGCAGATACCGGACCCACAGCGCGTCGATGGACGGATTCCCGCTGGCAACCGTCATCTCCGCCGCGCTCACCACACCGGAGGGCTTCACGCTAAACTCGAGCTCCACCTCACGATCGCGCAGGGACGGATCAAACCCCTTTGGAAAATCAGGTTCTTTCGGCCGGCTCAAGATCTGGCGGCCCTTCACCTCCCCTTCCAGGTCCGGCAGTTCTTCCCCATAACCGATCCCGATCCGGGAAGTGAAATCCTCGGCTGGCACGGTCTTTTCACCCCCCAAGATGCTGCGCATCAAATTTCCCACCCGTTTGCTGAACGGGAGGCCTACCACATCGCCCGGAGAGCGGCGTTCGCTTGTTTGCATCTCCGGCTCAAGGGGAGCGGAAAAATCGGAGAGATGCCTGTAAAAAGTCTCAGAGATCTCAGGCTTTGTCTGCACTAGGGCCCGGAAGAAGGTGTCATCGATCACCGCACCCAACGAAACTACTTTCGGACGCGCCTTTTCAAACCGCTTCTGCGGATCGACGGTGATCGTCACCGAGAAAAACCAGAAAAAATGCCAGAGAAGCGAGATCCCCAGCGCGATCACGACGGGGCGGTCCCGGAAGGACCATCCCTCATATCCCCGCATCAGGTTCTCCTGGTTTAGGATTCGTAGCGATGTTGATCTGAGGGATGCCGAGCTCACGGCAGAGGTCCCAGATCTCGACGACGCGTCCTAGCGAAGCGTTCGTGTCGGCTTTAAGAAGAAGGAATTTGTTCTCCCGGGCCGCCACCTTAAGCGTCGCCACGAGCTCACTGATCGTGATCGGCTGATCGTTCAGGAAAAGAAGGTCCTGGCCGGTCACCGCGATGATGATATTTTCGCTCGAGATGACTTCGCTCGTGACCGCCTTGGGCAGGTTTACCTTGATGCCCGGCTGGAAAATGAAATTGGAGGTCAGCATGAAAAAAATAAGGAGCAAAAACACGACATCGATGAGCGGCGCGATGTCGAGCTGGCCCTTTTTGATCTCTGTCCGGCGGACGAGTCGGCTGAACCTCATGCTTCTTCCCGTTTTTCGCCCAATATATTGAGAAGATCTGTCGCGCTGCGCTCCATGTCAAGCACGAAACCATCCACTCGGCTGACCAGATAGTTGTAAGCCACGTAGGTCGGGATCGCGACGCACAGGCCGAACACCGTTGTCATAAGCGCCTCCCAAATGCCGCCGGCGAGATCTCCCGGGTTCACCGGGTTCACCGCGGACGCCTTCACTTGAATGACCTGGAACGCGGCGACCATGCCGGTGACGGTGCCCAAAAGCCCCAGAAGAGGCGCGATGTGCGCGACGGTCGCAAGCACGGGGATGTTCTTCTCGAGCCTCGGCACTTCATGGATGCCCGCGTCCTCGATCGCCTCCCGGACCTCCTGGCGCGGCCGGTCGTGTTTCAGGATGCCCGCTTTCAGGATATTGGCGATAGGCCCCTGGGTCCTGTCGCACAACTCAAGCGCCTCCATGATACGATTACGCTTGATCGACTTCGAGATCTGCTCCATAAAAGCTTTCGTGTCGATCTGCTCTCTGCGAAGCTGAATGAGCCGCTCGATGACGACCGCGAAAGCAATGACCGAACAAAGCAGGATCGGCCACATGATCGGGCCTCCCTTTTGCATAAATTCCCACATAACGCTTCCTCCTTATTTCCGTTTTGATCTTTCCAGTTGAAGCTTGATCTTCGCGGCCTTTTCCTTTTCTAGACCGGCTTTCTTGTTCTCGCCCTGCATTTCATAAACAGCGGCCAGGCCCAGATGGATCTCGCGCGCCATCGCCGGCTCCGCCTTTTTCAGGGCCTCATCGTAATAAAATACGGCCTCCCGCAGATCTCCCTGCGCCTTCAAAATATCGGCAAGGCTTTTTTCCGCGAAATGTTTGCGAGCCCCCGCATCCGGCGAGTTGATGACCTTCAAAAGCTCCGTCTTCGCCTCGTCCGACTTTCCCTGGGAGACCAGGAACTGCGCGACGCGCAAAAGCCCCTTCATCGCCAATTCACTGCCGGGATATTTCTCCGACAACGTCCGGAGCTCTTTGACGCTCGCCCACAGGTCACCCTCCTTTTCATACGAGAGCGCCGACCAAAAAAGCGCGTCGTCGGCGAGCGCGTGATCCGGGAATCGCTGAGGGACCTGCAGAAACTCGCCGCGCGCCTTTCCGTACTTCCCCTGATTGAAATAGGTTTCGCCCAAACCGTACCACACATCACCCGAAATGTCGCTCTCCGGGTATTGTTTCAGATAATCCCCGAATTCCCGGATGCCCTCCTCCGGCCGGTTCATTTTGAAATAGCACCAGCCGACCTGGTATTTGGCCAGCCGGCCGATACTTTCCTTCGGCGAACGCTCGTGAAGTTCCCTGAAAATGCGGATCGCTTTCTCATGTTGTTCCAGATAGAAATAGCAGCTGCCAAGCTGGAAAACGGCCTTTTCCTTCAACGAGCTCTCCGGAAAAAGCGAAATGAGCTTGTTGAACTGCTCGGCGGCCTCGGCATAGCTACGCTTTTGCATCAGCGCGCCCCCCAGGCGGTACAACGCCTCAGCCCGGTAACGGCTCTTCGGAAAGTTCACGAAAAGACTCTGAAAACTTAAGATGGCCGAATCCGTGCGGCCCTCGCGAAGGAGCGTGACCCCCGATTGGTACTGAGCGTAATCCGAATAAATGCTTTTCGGGTATTCCTTCAATACCTTGTCGTACGCCTCAAGCGCCTTCTCGAGAT
>CAZBAY010000243.1:0-2890 GCA_964489945.1 uncultured Planctomycetia bacterium | reverse complement strand
ACGATTCCTGGATCTCTTCGCTTTCTCCGGCGATCTTCACTGAGTAGCGTTCCGGGATGCGGGTCCGCTCGATCGCGGCCTGCGCTTCCTCTACCACATCCTTCAGGCCCCGCCCGGAGATCTTCGCGTAGACCTGGACCGTCCTTTCCTGGGAGATTCTTTTGATCTCGCTTGGTCCGCGGCCCCTCTGAAATTTCACAAGATCACCGAGAGGGACCTCAAGGTCCAGCGGGGAATGGACCGTCACGAGGCCCAGTTTCTGGAACTGGTCTCTGTCTTTTTCTTTTAGCTGGACGTGGATATCGACCTCCCGCCCCTCTTCCTTGAATTTGGAAGCGTTCTGTCCCTTGATCGCGATATTGGCGGCCTGCGCGATGCTGACGACAGAAAGTCGGTAGAAGCTGGCGCGGTCCTTGTTGATGATGAGCTTCGTCTCGGGAAAGGGCTCCGCGATGCTGTTGGTCACGCCATAAACCCCCGGAATGATGGCCAGTTTTTCCTGGACCACCTGCGCGAGGTTCTTAAGCTCCACAAGCCCCGGGCCTTTGATGTCGATGACAATGGGCGCGTCCACGTCCCCGCCCACTTTAAAGGCGCTTTCATAAAGCACATAGCTGAGCCTAGCGGGGCGGACGAGCTCACGGCCGGGGCCCAGCTCGATATATTGCCGGATGCCCTGGACCACCTCGTCGGTGGAGCGTTCTTTGTCAGGTTTCAAATTGACCATGACCTGGGCCTGGTTGGATCCCAGGCGCTCGACGACTTCTTTGCTCGCCCCGCTCCTGCTTGAGCCCACGACCGCCGAGACGGTGGTAACTTCCGGGATCGTGGACACATAGCCCTCAACCTTTTCGGCGATCCGGTTCGCGATCTCGACCCGGGTGCCGACCGGCAGGTCCACCTTGATCATGAACTGGCCCTGGTCCGTTTTTGGGAGTAAAATGCTGTCCATCCGGCTCATCATGAAAATACTACCCAGAAACACAAGGAAGACGACCCCCAGATAAAACCATTTCTGGTCGATGAATTGCGGCAGGATCTTCGCGTAGGTCCTTTCCATCGCCGTGATCGGCTTGCCCGTCACACTCAATATTTTTTCAAACCAGCCCTTCGCGGCTGTCTTTCCGCCTTCGTGAATGTCCCGGCTGGAAAGTGATGACTTCTCACCGACTTTAGAGATCAACATCGGCAAAAGCGTAAAAGCGATAATCGCCGAGATCACCTGCGTCACGACGACGACCCACGCCAGTTCCTTGAAGATCTGCCCCGCGATGCCGGTCACGAACACGATCGGCAGAAATACCGAAACAGTCGTCAGTGTCGATGCCAACATCGGCGCCATGACTTCATTGGCCCCGATCGCCGCGGCTTTTTTCATGCCCTCTTTTACATTTTCCCGGTATTTTCGGTACACGTTCTCGATCACGACAACCGCGTTGTCCAGGAGCATGCCGACACCCAGCGCGACGCCCCCGAGGGAGATAACGTTCAGGGAAATGCCGATGAAATACATCAGGGTGAACGTGGCCAGGACCGTAACCGGCGTGATCGTGACGACAAGCGCCGAATTCTTGAAATCTCCCAGAAAAATAAGCAGAACAAAGAAAGCGAGTATGCCGCCCTGTATGGCCGCGTCCTTGACCTCATTGAGAGCCTGGCTGATGAATTTTGACTGGTCATAGATGATATCGACGTGAACGTCCTTCGGAAGCTGTTCCTCGAGTTCCTTGAGCTTTCTCTTGATCTGGGTCGCGACGAGGATCGTGTTCGCCTGAGCCTGTTTCTGGATATTGATCGTCACGTTCTCACGCCCGTTGAACCGCGAATAGCTGGTCCTTTCCTTCACCGTCCGGCTGATATCGGCGACGTCCTTGAGGTAAATGAGGCGGTTGGACGGCCCCGCGTCCTGGCCCGGCAACCCGGGCGCTTGTCCGCGGCCCTCATCGAGCGTCTGGCGCTTGATCGGGATCTGGCCCACTTCGTCAACGTGCTTGAGTTCGCCGAGCGTCCGGACCAGGTACTCATAAAAACTTTCCTTGATCGTGCCGCCTGGATAATTCAAGTTCGCGGCCGCGATCGCGTCCGAGACTTCGTTGATGCCGACTCCGGCCGTTTGCAGACGGGCCTGATCGATATCGACGAGGATCTGTTCTTCCGCGCCGCCCGAGATCGAGGCGGAAGCCACGCCATGGAGCTTCTCGATCTCGTCCTTGAACCATTTTTTCGCCAGTTCCCTGAGCTGGACCGCCGTGCGCTCGGAGCTGGAAACGCTGATCGTCATCGCCGGGAGCTCAAAAGGGTTGAATTTGACAACGACCGGCTCGGTCGCGTCGCGAGGCAGGCGTTCTTTGATGAGATCCAGTTTTTCGCGCACGGACAGCGACGCGAAATCCATGTTCTGGTTCCACCCGAATTCGACGAGCACGAGCGACAAACCCTCTTTCGAAGTCGACGCGACCTTTCTCAGCCCCGCGATGCCGCCGACCGCCTCTTCGATCGGCTTGGTGATAAGCGTCTCGATCTCCTCGGGAGCGGCGTTCTCGTAGACCGTAACAACGGAAAGCTGGGGGTAACTGATGGGAGGAAAAAGCTCCTGGGACAGGAGATTGAGAGAAATAATGCCGAATAAAAAGACCCCGGTGTAGGCCATCAGGGTCGTGACGGGCCGTCTTATGGAAACGTCAGGAAGGCTCAAAAAATCCCCTCTTGTGTTTCCGTGATCTCGACCTTCGCCTTGTCCTGGATCTCTTGCTCGACGTCCACGATGACAAGATCCCCTTCTTCAAGACCTTCCTTCACCTCGATCGCGTCCGGTGTCGCGTAGCTGACCTCGATATTGCGGACTTCCACAATGCCGAACGTAGGACCGGCTTCCTCCGGCGCTTCCTGG
>CAZBAY010000242.1:0-10299 GCA_964489945.1 uncultured Planctomycetia bacterium | reverse complement strand
CGGCGGATATGGTCCTGCCGGATAAAAAAGGCGATTTTGAGCCCAGCGGAAAGCCGGTGATCGTCATCGCCGAAAATGAGGACGCTCTCCTGAGAATGCTCCAAGCCATGCTTCCCATGATCGCCGGCGAAGCCTATCAATACGTTTTCGTCAAATCTTTGGCCTCTGCCAGTAAAGCGGTGGGTATTGCAGGGGATAAACTCGCGCTTATCATCACGGACAATGATTATCCGAAGGAGGAAGGGAATACACGTGAATACCCATCGGGCGTCGAGCTCGTGCAATCGGCTAAAGCAATGAGTGTTCCCGTCCTTTTAATGAGCGGTAAGACCCCCGAGTTTGCCGAGGGACAGAAAATGGCTGATGATTTTCTGCCCAAACCATTTAGCTTCAAATCGATGAGTGACACTGTCAACCGCCTGTTGTCAAAACCAAAAACTTCCGGCGATACCACCCAAGGCGCGCGGCTGGCGAGTAACACGGAAACGATCGAAAAGATCAGGACACTGCTTGCCCGTTATCCCGTGTCAGTGGGCGGCGGGGACGGGCTTTTCAGGATCGTGGCCGAATACGAGACAAAGCCCCAAGGCGATCCTTTCAAGGAGATCGTCCGCATTTTACAGAAAGAATATTCGGCCTACGACTTTGAGGTCCGCGAGAAGGAATATGACGGACAACCGCTCATCGGGGTCGAAGAGGGTCATACCGCGCGAAAAATTTTCATGGCATTGAGAATACCTCTGATGACTGAAAGACCGGACGGCGCTCGTTTGGCGCAGAAATCGGGGCGGGCGCTTCTTTCCTCTCTTCGCAGGTTTGAAGAGTCTCTAAGGATCCTTTCCGGCTCGCGCATGGCGGCAAAGCCGAGGGTTATTTTGGTGGAGGACAACGAAAACTTCAGGAAGATCTACGGCGAACTTCTCTTAAAAAAATTCGGCGTCAATGTCGAGATCGTGCTGGCTTTGTCGGCCAAGGAAACCAAGGGCGATCTCGTTATCGTCGGGAATGCCAAGGACGTTCGGGACGCCAGATCCCTGGGGGTTCCCGTCATTTTCTTGAGCGGAAGCGCCAAAATTGATCCTTCCGTCGCGACGGAGAGCCGCCCCGATGCTTTTGTGAGCAAATTGGACAAGAATGTCGAGAACGCGCTCACCGAAGCGGTGAGCCGGCTCCTTTCGATCCCTGTGCAAAAAAAGGCCGAGGAAACGAAGGGGGCGCCGCGGAAAAAGCCCGACCCGAATTTTGTGACGATGACAAAACAAAGCGCCGAGCAGAAAAGCATCTTGTCTGGTACGGCGACGTACCTGGTCAATAAAGAAGGGACCCTTGAGGATTTCCTTTTGGCGGTAGAGAAATTGGAAGGGGTCCCCGTACAATACGTCAATCTTAGTCCGGAAGGATCCGATCCAAACCAGATAGTGAGCGGCGAACGTTTGAAGAGTGGGAAAAATCTCGAAAGGAAACTTTTCAAAGGCCAGCAGGTGGCGGTGATTTTCCAATCGATCCCTTCGGCCAAGGCAGCTCCCGCGCCTGTAGTTGAGAAGTTGATACCGGCGCCTACGGTTGAGAAATGGATAAAGGATTTGGTAAGTCAGGATGAAAATCTTTGGAATCCGGCGGCCCTTGCTCTTAAGAAAATGGGCCCGGAGGTCTGTTTTGCTCTGATAGAGGCAATGAGGGGACGGGATGATATCACTAACAGACGCGTCTCTAATCTCTTGGAAGAAATTGGTGCCGCTTCGTTACCAAACAGGACGTCGGATCAATTGACCGATACGATATCTTTGCCGGCGGATGAGACGACCGGGACGAATTACTCTTTATTTGTGTCGTTGAACAAAAAAGAGCGGGATGACACCTATAGCGCGGAATTAAGACTGGTCATCGATCCGGGCGCGTCAAAAGCGGCCACCGCGCCGGCGAACGCCTTGGACAGTGAAATGAGCACGCCCGTCAAAACACCCTCGGTGGTCATTCCAGCGGACGGCATCCAAGTGCATAAAGGAGCTCAAATGGTGTTGAGCATTTTGGTGTTCGAAGCGCGGCGCAGGTTACAAAGCGGACTGTGGCAGGACCCAGTGTCAGGCTACGGGAAATATGTCGAGTGGGCAGAGCAACATCTAAAAACCTCCGGCGCGCGGTTGGCCCTGAACGGGTCTCAGCCTTGGCTAAGGCAGGCGGAGCCGCCCGGCGAAGCGACGATGAAGGTCAGAGGCAAACTTTCTGTGCGGATAATTAAAGACTACGCCGAGACGGCGAACGGCGTGTATACCCCCGTGACCGTGGTGTTCGTCAAAGAGGGGTCAAAAGAAAAGGACAACTATCAGACCACCTTGTATCGGCCTTTATCCGAAGAGGCCCGCCAGACTGCCAAGGCTGTCGTTGCGAGGCTTCAGACCGTTAAGGGGGTTTTGACCCAACCGGACATTTATAAATCACTTCCCGGGCATGTCCGGGAGCTTTCACAAGGAACCCTCGGCGCCCGGATGGCGGAGATTTTCTCTCCTGAGGAATTGAGAAATGGTTACGTCCAATTTTTACTCGCATCTGACAACAACCGGAAGACGCAAGTGGACGGTACGCGGAGGACGGGGGATACGGTTCACAAATTTTCACTGGAAAATCTCCTTAAAAGGGCTCATCACAAGATCGATGTTGTGAAGGGCCTGCAACTGGGCGGTTTATCGTCCACAACCGTCACCTCATCGGAGGCCATCCTCCATCTTTACAACACCAGGCCTTTAGACCAGGAACCTCCTCCAGGCTATTACGTCTATTCGTTGAGGATCCAAATGGGAGGACCGCAGAACATGTTTGCTCATTTGACCCTGCGGCGGTTTGAGGACGGTTCGACAAGGCCCGGTAACGAGGTGTGGACCCGCACGGTTCGCCTTGTTTCCATTGATGAAATGTCGTCGCCGGCTGTGGCGGAGGATAAAAAGGCCTTTGAGTTATTCAGCGAGTTTGAAAATATTCTGCGTACGGATGAGGACGAGGCGCGGCCATTCCGTCCCTTCAATGTTGCCCTCTTCAATGAACTTCTACTCAACCCATCCAAAGACAGCAAAGAGGCTTTTATCCGCGCGTCCCAAGCCATGCATCATGCGGCGGATTTGACGATCCGTCCGGGAACGGCAGGAACGATCCTATACCAGTTCAAACTGCATGAATCGGGGTCTGAGACTTTTTATACGATCACCAAAAAGGTCGGGGAAGGACTTATTAATTCCACATTCACCGCTACCATGACGGGTGTTCCGGGCGAGCACGCTATTTATGATCGTGCGAGTTCAGATCCCAACAAAAATTCCCTTAGAACGCTTGGTTTTTTGAGTGATTCGACACGCGGTTTACTCTCCATGATCGAAGATCTGGGTGCTGTTGGTTTGAGAGCACAATCCGACGGCGCGCGCCTGGCGGTCCAATCCGGTTCGAATACGAAGGGCTCTTATATTGAACTCAAGGGAAACAAGCTCTATTTAGAAACGCGTTCCTCGGTCATCTTCAGTGAATCTACCCACAAAATGTCCGCGGCCTCGGTCGTTCTGCATCTTCAAGCTTGGCAGGCAGATAAGCTTCTTCCGGAAAGCCTCGCGTTCACCGCGGTCAACGATTCGGGGTTGATCTTGATCCGCGACAGCGCGACAGGCCGCGAAATAAAGGGCTCCACCTCATTTCCGGGGTCTCTCGCGAGAGCACTCAACTATGTCTTAAGCGGCGAAGTGGATAGGGGGCCAGCCTCCGGTGCTCGTATGGCCGCCACCGAGATAGCCGCGGTGATCGCGCCGGGTCTAAGGGTCAGTCCGACACTTGTGCCGTTCGCTGTGGCGGCCCAGCCCGTTCCGATCATGCTCTTTAGTTTAAGCGCTCCGAGCCAGGGAAATATCCGGATAGGCGTCAGCGAATTGAAAACGGAAGCGGACGTGCGCGCGTTCTCTCCGGATCGTGTAGCTTTGACGGACACTTTTTCTTTCAAGCGGGGAGATTTGATCCGCGCGGCGCAGGGGAAGGCGGACATTCTACCCGCTTCATTTATGACCGCTTTCACAAACGGCCGGTTGTCACGTCAATTTAAGATCGAAACATTGCCGGCCAGTTTTAGCTCTTTCATCGGCGGCATGATCGCCAAAACGCCAGAGCTCAAATCAATTCTTCCCTTGCAAAATAAGGGCCTTCAGGAATTATTCCTCGGCGGGCTCGAGAAAAATTTCGCCGCGATGTCTGGCAGCCAAACAGGGGTATTCGCGGTGAACTCCACTATTTTATTCGACGATGAGGGGAACCTCGTCGTTCCTGATTTTGGGCAGGCCGCGCAGATCCTGAACCAGGCGCTAGGGGTCCACGATGTGAAGGGCAATATTGTATTAGCCGTATATGGCGCGAGGCTATCCGGCAAAGCCAAAGATAAGATCGGCAGCGCGCTCAAAAATATTTCGGTCGTCGCCCCAAGAATTAAATTTATTGTCGTGGGCGGCGATGATGACTCGATAAAATCCGAAGGTTTGACCAAGACCGTCCAGCAGGCGATCCTCACGAAGCTTCAAAATCTCAATATCAGCACTGACATCGTCTCGATGGCTTTGGCGTATTCTCCGAAAGATCGCACGCTTCTTGGCGCCCGGGACGGCGTGCGCTACATGGAAGTCGAAGAGGCCCAAAACGGCAAGACTTATACCTCGGCGATGTTCGTCCTGATGGCGCTTTCCTTCGGCTCTGATTTCACGACGCAGAGCCTGCCCGCCGAGCTTCGCCAGTATCTCCAGAAACTTGAGATCACGGTGAACGGCCAAAAGTTCGTCATTTTCCTCATGAAGCCCATGCCCGTCGTGAACGCCGCCCTCCGCCTCGTGGCTGGCGCGCGCCTCGCCACTCAAACCTCCGCCTAATTTCCGGGTATACCCCTCCCTTGACATTCTTGGTCATTTGGTGTACATTTTTAGTATCGATAGTTAAATCGTAATACGATTTTGGAGCCCCTCATGTCTCAAGTTTTAGTTTCCACCAAATATCAAGTTGTCATTCCGAAAGAGGTCCGAAGAAGCCTGAATATCAAGTCGGGACAAAAGATGACCTGCATCGTTATCAATGGCGTCATTCATCTCGTGCCATCGAGACCTTTGTCCAGTTTGCGCGGCTTTGCCAAGGGAATATCCTTAGAGGGGCTGCGTGAGAAGAAGGACAGGGAAATATGAATCTCGTAGATTCATCCGGCTGGTTGCATTACTTCTTGAATGGTCCGCTAGCCGAGCGCTTCGCAGGATTTCTTGGAAGATCGAGAGATGTTTTAACCCCTACGATCGTTCTGTATGAAGTCTACAAGAAGATGAAAGCCGAACTGGATCAAGGACATGCGCTCAATGCCGTCGCCCAGATGGAAGAAACCAACGTTGTCTCGTTATCAGAATCCCTCGCCTATCATGCGGCCAATCTTTCCATTGAACATCAATTAGCGATGGCGGACGCCATCATATACGCTACGGCCGACGCCTATGGCGCAAAGCTCATCACAAGCGACGCCGACCTCAAGGGATTGCCCCGGGTTACCTACCTATCCGCAACAGAATGAGGTTAATTCTTTAACCTTCCGTGCGATTCTGTTATAATACCCGCTCCTTATGATCAGCCGTTACACATTGCCCGAAATGGGCGACCTCTGGACCGAGGAAAACCGGTTCCAGGCGATGCTCGAGGTGGAAATCGCCGCCTGCGAGGCCATGGCGAAGCTTAAGCTGATCCCGACCGCCGCCGCACGAAAAATTCGTAGGAAAGCCCGCTTTAAAATCTCGCAAGTCAATAAATTTGAACAGGTTACAAAACACGACGTCACCGCTTTCTTAAAAAGCGTTGGGTTGTCCCTTGGGCCTGAAGCCCGCTTTGTCCACAAAGGGCTCACCTCAAGCGACGTCTTGGACACCGCCCTGAGCCTCCAGATGAAGGAGGGGCTCGATCTCCTCATCGAATGTACCCAGGAATTCATCGCTCTTTTACGGAAAAAAGCCGTTCAATACAAAAATACCCCGATGATGGGGCGGACTCACGGTATCCACGCCGAACCCGTGACGCTGGGGATCAAATTCCTCCTTTTTTACGAGGAATTTAAGCGGAATCTCGCGCGGCTGGAACGGGCAAGGGCCGCCATTTCAGTCGGAAAAATTTCAGGGGCCGTCGGCACCTACGCCAATATCGATCCCAAGGTCGAGAAAGAAACCTGCAAAATTCTGGGGCTCGAAGCCGCGCCCGTTTCCACGCAAATTCTCCAACGCGACCGGCATGCGCAGGTTTTGGCGGTGCTCGCGATCGTCGGGGGCTCTCTTGAGAAACTCGCCACCGAGATCCGGCACCTCCAAAAAACCGAAACGCTCGAAGTTGAGGAGCCCTTCAGTGAAGGACAGACCGGCTCTAGCGCGATGCCGCACAAGCGGAACCCCGTGAATTCGGAACGTGTCTCGGGGCTCGCTCGCGTGCTTCGCGGCAACGCGGTCGCGGCGCTCGAGAATATCGCGCTCTGGCATGAGCGGGACATTTCCCATTCATCGGTCGAGCGGGTCATTATCCCGGATTCTTTTATTCTCACCCACTTTATGCTGCGTGAAATGATCGCGGTTTTGAAAGGCCTCCAGGTCTACCCGGAGAACATGCTCGCGAATATCGCGAAAACGCGCGGCCTCATTTTCTCCCAGCGTGCGCTCTTGGCCCTCATTGACAAAGGCCTCCAGCGAGAGGTGGCCTACAAGATCATTCAGCGGAGCGCGATGCGCGTGTGGAAGGACCGCACGCTTCAGTTCAAGGACCTGCTCCTGGCGGAGCCCGAGGTGAGGTCGCGATTTACCCTCCGGGAGATCGAGAGTCTATTTAATCTGGATTATCACTTAAAACACGTGGGCACGATCTTTAAACGAGTACTCGGGAGATAAACGTGAAAGCGAAAGTGTACGTGACATTGAAAAAATCGGTTTTGGACCCGCAGGGTAAAGCGGTCCAACATGCGTTGTCGACACTGGGTTTCAACGAAGTGAAAGACGTCCGCATGGGCAAATACATCGAGCTCGAGCTGGGCGATATCCAGAAATCCCAGGCGGAGCAAAAGATCAAATCGATGTGCGAAAAACTTTTAGCGAATACGGTCATTGAAGAATACCGATTCGAATTGAATTGATGAAGTTCGGAGTCGTTGTTTTTCCAGGTTCGAATTGTGATTATGATTGCTATCACGTGCTGAAGCACGTGTTGGGGCAGGATACTGATTTTGTCTGGCATAAGGAGAGCGATGTGTCGAAGTACGACTGCATCGTCCTCCCCGGCGGGTTCAGCTACGGGGATTATCTTCGCACGGGCGCGATCGCGCGTTTCTCGCCGGTGATGGACGGCGTGATGAAGCACGCCGATAAGGGCAAGCTCGTCATCGGCATATGCAACGGCTTCCAGATCCTGACCGAGGCGGGGCTTTTGCCCGGCGCGCTTTTAAGGAACCGTTCCCTTAAATTTATCTGCAAGTTCGTCAATATCCGGGTCGACGCCACGGACACACCTTTCACGCGCAAAATTAAGAACGGCGACGTGCTCCACGTCCCCATCGCCCACGGCGAGGGAAACTATTTCGCGAACGAAGAAACGCTCGAGGCGCTCGAAAAAAATAACCAGATCGTCGTGCGGTATTCAAATCCCAAGGGGAACATCACGCCCGACGCGAATCCCAATGGCTCACTTCTCAGCATCGCCGGCATCTGCAACAAAAAGCGCAACGTATTCGGCCTGATGCCCCACCCCGAGCGCGCCTCGGAAAAGGAATTGGGATCGATGGACGGCATCAAAATATTTAAATCAATATTGAATATTAACTAATGATGACACAAGAAGTGGAGATAACGCCGGACATTATCGCCAAGCACGGGATCACTCCCGAGGAATACGGCCGCATCCAAAAGATCCTCGGGCGCTTGCCCAACATCACCGAGCTCGGCATCTTCAGTGTCATGTGGAGCGAGCACTGCTCCTACAAGAATTCGAAGAATATCCTGAAGCTTTTGCCGAAAGACGGCCCGAGGATGCTCGTGAAGGCGGGCGAGGAGAACGCCGGCGTCGTCGACATCGGCGACGGCCTCGTCATCGCGTTCAAGGTCGAGTCGCACAATCACCCGTCGGCGATCGAGCCCTTCCAGGGCGCGGCGACAGGGGTCGGCGGGATATTGAGGGACATTTTCACGATGGGCGCGCGGCCGATCGTGTCGATGAATTCGCTCCGTTTCGGGAAAATGGAAAGCGCGCAGACCAAGCGCCTTCTCTCCGGCGTCGTGTCGGGGATCGCGCATTACGGCAACTGCTTCGGCGTGCCGACGATAGGCGGCGAGGTTTATTTTGACGAGTCGTACGAGGGAAATCCCCTTGTGAATGCCTTCGCGCTGGGGCTGGCCAAACGCGAGGAGATCGTGAAGGCCAAGGCTGAAGGCGTGGGGAACCCCGTTTTTTATCTGGGCGCCGCGACGGGCCGCGACGGGATGGGAGGCGCGAGCTTCGCGTCGAAAGACCTTTCGGAGGAATCCGAAAAAGACCGGCCGGCCGTGCAAGTTGGCGACCCCTTTCTTGAAAAATTGCTACTTGAAGCGGTGCTGGAGCTTTTGAAAACGGGCTGTGTCGTGGGTATCCAGGACATGGGCGCGGCGGGGCTTACGTGTTCAACCTGCGAAACCGCCTCGCGTGGCAACCTCGGCATTGAAATTGACGTCGTCAAAGTCCCTCAACGCGAAACCGGCATGGTCCCCTATGAGATCATGCTCTCCGAGTCGCAGGAACGCATGCTCGTCATTTTGAAAAAAGGCCGTGAGGCCGAAGCCAAAAGAATTTTTGAGAAATGGGACCTCCACGCGGAGGAGATCGGTTTTGTCACGAATGACCATCTGATGCGTGTCAGGGAAAACGGCGTCACGGTTGCCGAGATCCCGGCGAAGGCGCTCGCCGATGACGGCCCTGTTTATATCCGCGAGGAAAAAGAACCGTCGTACCTGAAGCAGGTCCGGGCGTTTGACCCAAGATCGCTCGGCAGCGCCGGCGACCTAAATGCCGTACTCCTCAAACTTCTGGACTCACCCACGATCGCGTCGAAAGAATGGGTCTACGAGCAGTACGACCACATGGTGCGGACGAACACGACGGTCCTGCCGGGCTCCGACGCCTCCGTCATTAGAATTAAAGGAACGAATAAATCGATCGCGATCTCGCTCGACTGCAATTCCACCTACTGTTATCTCGACCCCTACGAGGGTGGGAAGATCGCCGTCGCCGAGTCCGCGCGCAACGTCGCGTGTTCGGGTGCCAAGCCCCTTTCGATCACGAATTGCCTCAATTTTGGCAATCCCATGAAGCCCGAGATCTTCTGGCAGTTCCGCAAATGCGTCGAAGGCATACGCGACGCCTGCAACGCTTTCGGGACGCCGGTGTCGGGCGGGAACGTTTCCTTTTATAATGAGAACCCCGGCGGGTCGGTGGATCCCACGCCCACGATCGGGATGGTGGGCCTCCTTGAGGGACGCGATCCCGTGAACTCCACTTTCAAAAATGAAGACGATATTGTGATCCTCCTGGGCGAAACAAAAGAAGAGCTGGGCGGCTCCGAATTTTTGAAGGCGCTCTTTAACGTGAAGTCTGGCCAGCCTCCGCGTCTTGACCTGAAAGAAGCCGCGACGCTCGTTCAACTTTTGCAGGCGCTTGCTCAAAAGTCCCTTTTAAAGTCAGCGCACGACTGTTCCGAAGGGGGACTCGCGGTAGCACTGGCCGAATCCTGCATCGGCGAAAAGGGCCGGGAGATCGGCGCCACGATCAACCTGCCTCCCGGGGCCCTTTCGAATGAAGCCTTTCTATTTGGGGAGTCCCAAAACCGCGTCGTGATCTCTATTGATCCAAAAAATATCAAATCGGTGGAAGCCGTGATACAATCTCACGCTTACCCTTATCGCGTGATCGGAAAGGTGGGGGGAGTGGGCCTTTCGATCAACGAGCTTGTCCGCGTGCCGGTGGAAGTCCTGTCCCACACCTGGAGAAATTCCCTCCGCAGAAGGATGGACGTTTAGATTGAAACATGAATTGAAATTACAGCAGGAATTGATCGAGGCCCTGGAAAAGGTCGCGCATCTGGCCAGGACGGAACCCGCCAAAACTGGCGCGGCCCTTGAAATAGCGTGGGGGCTTGTCAAAGAGTTGAAAGGCAAAACTCATCACATTCCTGAAGAATTTCTGGGACAGCTTGAACAGGAACTTTCTACATGGCAAGCTAAATTGGGGGTCATTTTAAAGGAAGCGGTGGGG
>CAZBAY010000241.1:0-2036 GCA_964489945.1 uncultured Planctomycetia bacterium | reverse complement strand
CTCTCCGCCACTTATTATTTTTTAAGGTCAGCGTGCGCCGCGCTTTGCAGACGCGTCATTCCAGGGGCTATTTTGAAGGGAGTCAGTATCAAGCGTAAGAGCCGCCCGCTCACTGAGAAGTTTCCGTTCGCACTTTCCGGGCAGACCCAGTAGATCTTTTCTTGTGTGAGCATTGCTTTGAAGATCCGCACCAGAACTTTCAAGACGTAAGCGGATCGGGTTGTTCGCGTTTGTCCCACCTTCCAATCCCTGGTATCGGGTGTTCCCACGTAGATCGTGGGACCACGTGATCGCTCGTCCCGGCCCCTCCAGAATCTGACCCCTTGGCTGGCTAACGAGTCAGCCAATGTGGGATGGTGCCTCAACCGCCCGAGGGAGGGAGCCACGCTTGCCACGCGGGAAAAATTTTCTTTGCAGAGATAGCCGTACGCTTTTAAACGATCGCCGAGAAGCGCCTCCGCCAGGCGGTTTTGATCGTGCGTGAGCTCTCTTTCCCAGACTTTTATCCGCGATCTGTCGATCGGCTCTCCCGCTTTGAGGTGCCATGATTCCGGGTTTAGAGGTTTGAGACGAAGCACAGGCTGAGATGCACTCAGCATTCCAGGCTCGAAGGTTTCTTCGATGAACTCGCAAACCTTCTTGAGTTCCTGTTCGGGGCATTCGACCAATTTCTCGTAATGAACGGTATAGGCCAGCGGATCCGTTTCGAAGAATCTCGCGCTTGGCTGGTCCAAATCTTTCCAATTCATCAAGGCGTCCAGAAACGTCGGAGGACCCCAAGGGGCTCTTACCTGAGATAAAGCGACATCCCGGGGATCCCGCACGATCCGGATGATCGGTGAATCCGGAAAACATTTGCGGATTTGCCTCACATGACGCAAATGAAGAGGACTTTTCTCGATCCACCGTTTTTTTCCCAGCTTTTTCATATGCTGTTCGGTGAGGGAGGAGAGCAGCGCAGCTACCGAGGGCGGGTATTCTTCTAGGTAACTTCGGATCTCTTCCTCGGTGATGTCAAAAGTCTCAAAGATTGGCTCGTGTTCGCCTCCAAAAGCGATTTTATAGACCGAACGCAAGAACTCCACGCCATTTTCGGGCCATGACCGGCGATCATAGAACGCATTTTCATTAAATTTTGAATAAGCCTCGAAGACTTGAGATTCAGGCCCGCAGCTGAGCCGGCTGTGAGTGCCTAACAGTGCGGCGAGAAGAGTCGCCCCGGAGCGGGGAACGCCGACGACGAATACAGGGGCTTTGCCGGAGCGGCCGTTTTGAAGGACAACTTTCGCCACAGGGGCGGCGGGGAATCCCGTTTCTTGCTTGTGAGGCTCTGCATTTTGGCGCTTGATGAAAGCCAAGAGCCTGCCCCAGGCGATGCCCGAGTTTTCAAGATTCTCGATCCAAATCTTCGGAGTACTCACAACACGTCCCACACGGTATTTCCATTCACACACAAAAGCTTTTTTCCAAAGCGATTGAGGTAACTCGGAAAACAAACCGCTGTAGGTTTCTCCTGGGCTCATTATTTCGGGGATTTGTGGACCCATGGTGCTTAGGAGTTCACCGCGTCCCAGATAACGGCGCCGCAAATAGCCGGTTGTCTGCCGGTTTTTCGGGATGAAATGCAGCACCTTTGCCGCGCCAACCCATCGCCCTTTGATCCCGTTGTTGATCATTTGCCGCACGACCGCGGTTTCTTCGCTTCCCCTCATTAAACGCTCTTTACGAGGGCCCAAACGGAGATCATAGGGAAACAGCCTTTGTTCTTTTGTTCGAACAGCGAGATTGGCACCATAAGGCATCACCCAATCGCTTAGCGGGAAAGGTTCCCGCCCAAAATCACGGATCGCATGCGCCGCAGCAACACGAAGCCAGATTTTCTGCAGCCACGACGGCGGTGTTCCTTCAAATAGCGGTCTGACGGTCCCCCCAAAGACCGCCGTGTCAGGCCACCACGCGAACGCACGGCAGTACTCGGCAAGCCAGTTGGAATCCACGAGACAGTCATCATCGGTCCAGAGGATGTATTCACCGTG
>CAZBAY010000240.1:0-3964 GCA_964489945.1 uncultured Planctomycetia bacterium | reverse complement strand
CAAGTGATAAAAACCGTCGGCGGCGTAACGCCCCGCGTCGTCCAGAACAGCGACGTTGTCCGCGTGCACTTGGTTCAAAAAAACGAACTTGGAGACGGGCGGTATCTGATTTTCCGCAAGGACGGGGTTATTAACAAGAAGTTTTCTGAATCGCTCCTGCGCGGAGGCATCCAAAAGGTCGTCCGTCCCATGCGCCACGAACGGAAAGTGCCGCGTCGTGAAACCGGCATGAACGCCTGTTTTGCGCCACTCCCCCACGACCACGATGTCTTTTTTAAAAAGTTTCCGGTAAACGCGCCCTTTCACCTTTTCCGCGAACTTCGGCGCGATGAGCGACAGGCCGAGAAAAATAAAAAGCCACCCAGGAAGGAAAGGAAGGATGAACCCCACGAGCCCGATCAGAAGAAAGAGAACCCCGACGGCGGCCAGAATGATCTTTTTCATAAAGGAAAATCAAGGAGCGGGTAGGCTTTGCAATCCTGGTCGTCGAAATGCCACCACTCGGTGGAAATCCCCCTGAACCCTTCTTTTTCCATTTCACCCTGAAGAAGGCCGCGGTTGCGCCTTTGGTCTTCCGTTCCGCCGGCGTAATCGCGGTGAGCTCTCTCCGAAAACTCGTCGTACGGCGTCGGCATCGGAAGCTCGTTCCCGCCGGCGTCCACAAGCGTCAGGTCCACGGCCGCGCCGCGGTTGTGGTTGGAGCCCTTGGCGGGATTGGCGACGTATCCCTCGACCGGAAACCGCGCCCACATCTTCTTCTGGACGGAAAGCGGCCGGTAGCCGTCGAATAGTTTGAGCCCGAGCCCCTGCTTTTCAAGCCGCTCCTGGACGCGCGAAAGTTTGGCCGCGACTTCCTTCCGGAGAAGGCAGCGGGGCGCCGAGTAAAGCGGCTCCTTCATGAAATTATCGGCGGTCGCGTAGCGGACCTCGACCCGGATGCGGGAATTGACCTGCTGAATATCGATCAAGGGATTTTCTTCCGCGTGGGAAAGTGAAATGAGGAAGAAAAAAAGAAAAAATGTCATTGCGAGCGAACGAAGTGAGCGAAGCAATCTCCTAGGGGATTGCTTCGTCGCCCTTCGGGCTCCTCGCAATGACACCTCTCTTTTATTTCGTCGCTGCGACGGCGCTCTGCGGAGCCGCGTGTGCCTGAGCCTGGTCAGAAGCATGACCGGCTTCGGACGCCGCTTTGCGAGCCTTGTACTTTTCCTGCTGGTCCTTAAAGAACGGGGCGGGGTTGAGGTTCTTGAATAAATTTGGCGCGCTCATGCGGTTCAATCCCGACCGCTCGGCCTCTTTGTCCCAGAAACTCGGCTCGCCTTTTTCCGCTCGGCCTTCTCTGCGGGCTTCCTTACCGGCGATCCGCGCCTCGCGCTGGTCCGCCTTGATCTTCTTCATTTCGTCGTAACGCGCCTGCTTCTCTTCCTCCGGGCTCAACGCGAACGCGCTCGCGCACGCGAGAATAAGTGATAACGATAAAAGTGCCGCCTTTTTCATTGCCTTCTCCTTTTTATTTGAAAAATTCCCTAGCCTGCTGCTTACCGGTAATTTCCTTGTAGTCCTCGTAATCGATAAAGGTCAAGTCCGGCCGCCGGTCCTTGATGCGTTTAACATTCGCCCCCCGGTTCCGATCTAGTTTACCAGTATTTCTCGCCGCGATAAACCGGAAATCCGTGCGGCACTTGGGGCAGTTCCGGGCCTGCTGGTACTCGATGCCGAGTTCACGGCAGGCCGCGCAGTCAGCCGTGAGGTCGCCGACGATCAGGAGATGCTTCGTCATCTCCTCCACGTCGCAGTTCTGCCAAACGCGGATAAGGTAACTCATTTAAAATAGGCTCGTCGGAAAAGCGTCTGGAGCCTTTTTTTCCTTTATTTCCTTCATTGCGTTCCCCCACGTCACCTGGACTTCATGCGTCTGGTAGTCGCGGTTCGAAACGAACTTGACCATTCCGTGCTTGGCGCCGTACTCATAAAGGTCCTTCGTGATCCGGACGTCGTCGAAGCAGTATTTCTTGAGCTCATCCATCCGGCCGTCCTTGTAAAGCTGGAGCGCGTCCAATCCGGTGCCGGACTTGGACGTCCCGAGCGTCGCCTGCGCGAGGCTCTGCAGGCTGATGCGATGCCCCCTGACTTTCTCGAACTCGACTAAAAGATCAAGGAGCGGAAAATTTTTCACCGGCGTCAAAAGATATGGCGCGAGGACCTCCATGTCAAAATCGCGGATGTTGAAACCCACGATGAGATCAGCCTGTTTTAAGACTTCATCGAGCTTCAAAAGCTCTTTTTCCTCGAAGGCCAGATACGCGTCCGTTTTCGAATCGTAAATACACGCGACGGAAATTTTCAACAGATGCAGTTTTTTGCGGTCCACCTCATTGAAACCCTTCTGGGTTTCCACGTCGAGCACAATAGTGCGGCCGCCGGGCCGGCTCAATGGGTGACCGCTCCCTTGGCCGCGGAGGAAACCAGCCGCGCGTATTTCGCCAGAACGCCGGTGTTGATCTTGGGCTTATAGGGCTTCAATTTCTTGAGCCGGGATTTGATCTCTTTGTCGGACAATTCCACCTTCAAAAGTTTTTTGTTCGCGTCTATCACGATGAGGTCGCCTCCGCGGAGCGCGGCGAGGGGCCCCCGGTCAGCCGCTTCGGGCGCGATATGCCCGATCATGAAACCGTGAGACCCGCCGGAGAATCTGCCGTCCGTGATGAGCGCCACTGAATCCCCCAGCCCCTCACCGATCAAAGCCGCCGTCACGGAGAGCATTTCTCTCATCCCCGGCCCGCCCTTCGGGCCTTCATAGCGGATCACGATGACATCGTTCTTCCGGATCTTCTTCCCGGTGATCGCCTCGAACGCCTCTTCTTCGGAATTGAACACGCGCGCCGGGCCGCGGTGCGTGAACACTTTGAGTCCCCCGATCTTCGCGACGGCGCCTTCGGGCGCGAGATTGCCTTTCAAGATGACCATCGGGGCCGTCGGGTAAAAGGGCCGCGAAAGGGGCCGCACCAGGTTTTCATCCGAACAGGGACGGACATTCTTTAAATTTTCTCCGATCGTCTTCCCCGTCACCGTCAACGCGTCCGGGTGAATAAGCTTCGCGTTCAAAAGAATTTTTATGACGCCGGGGACACCCCCCACTTTATTGAGATCTGACATCACATATTTGCCGCTGGGCTTCAGATTCGCCAGGTGCGGGACTTTTTTTCCGATGCGGTTAAAATCTTCAAGGCTAAGGGGAACTTCCGCCTCCCGCGCGATCGCCATGAGATGCAAAACGGCGTTCGTCGAGCCGCCGAGCGCCATCACGGTCGTGATCGCGTTCTCGAAAGCCTTTTTGGTAAGAATATCGCGCGGCTTGATATTTTTTGCGATGAGGTCGATCACGGCTACGCCCGCCGCGCGGGTATCTTCCCTTTTATCGAGGCTGACCGCGTCGCGCGAAGAGCTGAACGGCAGGCTCATGCCAAGCGCCTCGATCGCGGAGGCCATCGTGTTGGCCGTGTACATGCCGCCGCAGGAGCCGGCACCGGGACAGGCGTTGCATTCGATCCCCTTGAACTCTTCCCGGCTGATCTTTTTCGCGTCGAAGGCGCCGACCGCCTCAAAAATGCTCACGATATCGATGTCTTTGCCGTTGTAACTTCCGGGCTTGATCGTGCCGCCGTACACAAAAACGCTCGGGATATTGAGGCGCGCCATCGCCATGAGGGCGCCGGGCATGTTCTTGTCACAGCCTCCGATCGCGACAAGACCATCGAAGCGCTCGGCGCTCGAGACCACCTCGATCGAATCGGCGATGACTTCGCGGCTCACGAGAGAATATTTCATTCCCTCGGTGCCCATAGAAATACCGTCGGAAACCGTGATCGTGCCGAAAGTTAAGGGAACGCCATTGGCGTTTTTGACGCCTTCCTGGGCTTTGCGGGCCAGCTCGTCGAGGTGCATGTTGCAGGGCGTGAGATCG
>CAZBAY010000239.1:0-1569 GCA_964489945.1 uncultured Planctomycetia bacterium | reverse complement strand
GAGGGCTTTCGAGATCGTCCCGGTTTTGGCGGGGCAGTTTGACCGCCTGCGCCGGGGAAGCGCGCTTCTCGCGGAAGGAAGGTCCTCCCAGGAAATTGGCGCGGACCTCCGGATCCATTCTTTTTTTCTTGAGAAATTCATGAGGCAGGCGCGCCGAGTGCCGGTGGATCGTGCGGCGGAAATACTCCGGAGGCTTCTGGGATGTGACGAGGCGATCAAGACAAGCCGCCTCTCCGACGCGTTGGCGCTGGAGCGCTTCGTACTGGAAGTTTGTTAGTATCTACTTTTTGGGCTGTAGGGAGCGGATCTTGACGCTGATGCGGGACTTGCGGCGGGAGGCGCGATTTTTGTGCATGACGCCTTTTTTGACTGCCTTGTCTAGCTTGGAGAAAAGGATCCGGGACTGCTTCGACGCTTCCGGGGCGTTCTTGGCCGTGATCAGCTCATTGACCTTGCGGTAAATGGTCTTGAGCTCAGAAATGACCCGCAAGTTGACGACTCTGCGCCTCTTGTCGATGCGTATTTTTTTGATCGAAGATCTCCGGTGTGCCATAAGCCCCGTATTCTACTGAAAAGGGTACAGGATGTCAACACAGCGTTCACTCGCTAGATCCGTCGGAATGCTCGGGTCGCTGACCGGCGTGAGCCGGGTTTTGGGCTTTATCCGGGACCTCGTCATCGCGGCGGCCTTTGGGACGAGCGTCGCGGCCGAGGCCTTTGTCGTGAGCTTTAAGCTCCCCAACCTCCTGCGGGACCTGGTGGGAGAGGGGGCGGCGAATGCCGCCTTTGTGCCGGTGCTCACCGAATGCAAAGAAAAAAAGCCCGAGGATTTCTGGGGGCTTGTTTCCACGCTTTTTCTTATCATGACGGTCATACTGGCCGCGCTTTCGGTGCTGGGGGTACTCTTCACGCCCTGGATCATCCGCCTCATCGCGCCGGGTTTCGTCGCGGCAGCCGACCCTGAAAAATTTCCATTGACGGTCCAGCTTACTCGGACCATTTTCCCCTATATTTTCCTGATCGGGCTTTCGGCGTTGGCGATGGGGGTATTGAACACGCTGAAGGAATTCACCGCTTCCGCGCTCGGCCCCATCCTCCTCAATATCTCGATGATCTTCTTCGGATTTTTTTTCGAGAAGACCTACGGCCCGATGGCGCTCGTGATCGGGGTCCTGTGCGGGGGCGTGCTCCAGCTCGCGTGCCAGATCCCCTCGCTTTTAAAGCGAGGATTTAAACTCACACCGCCCGACTTCACGCACAGCGCCGTCGCAAAGATCGGAAAGCTTCTCATCCCGCGGGCGTTCGGCTCGGCGCTTTATCACATCAACGTGTTCGTGGACACGATCCTGGCGTCGTTCGAAAAGATCGTGGGCGCCGGCGGTCAGTCAGCCCTGTATTATTCCAACCGGCTCTTTCAATTGCCGCTGGCGATCTTCGGTGTCGCGATGGCACAGGCGCTTTTGCCGACGTTTTCCGCCCAGATGGTACGGGAGGACCTGAAAGGGTTCAAAGAGACCTTTTCCTTCGCCGTGAGGTCGCTGATGGTCGCGGTCGTGCCGGCCTCCGTGG
>CAZBAY010000238.1:0-1754 GCA_964489945.1 uncultured Planctomycetia bacterium | reverse complement strand
CCGGAATCCCTCTCAGGATATCCAAATGTTGAAAGATCTCGGATTTGAGGTATGTCCCTCGCGTTAGATCTGTCCGAAGAGCTTCAATCTTTCAAGGGTAAGAACCTCTACAGGCAGCTTGAAACCATTGGATCCCCAAGGGCATCGCGTTTCCATATCGGTAAAAGAGAATTTGTTAATTTTACCTCCAACAATTATTTGGGCCTAGCGCAGCACCCCTTCGTGCTGAAGAAGGCCACGCAGACACTGCGCGAGTGGGGAGCGGGCAGCGGTGCTTCCCGCCTTTTGTCCGGCAATTTTAAAATACACGAGGAGCTCGAAAGAAAACTTGCTCGCTTTAAAAGAGAGCAGGCAGCGATCGTTTTTTCATCAGGTTATCTCGCTAATCTTGGCGCTGTGACGGCGCTCCTCAACGAACAGGACGTTGTTCTTGTTGACCGGCTAAATCACGCAAGCCTAATTGACGCGGCAAGATTATCCAAAGCCAAACTGTGGGTCTATCCTCACAAAGATGTCTTCGAATTAAAAAAGCTTCTTCAAAAAGCATCCCGTTTCAGGCGCCGCCTAGTTTTGACTGACGCGTACTTTAGCATGGATGGGGATACGGCGCCTTTGGACAAGCTTTTGGAACTGTGCCGCGCGACAGATTCGCTTCTTATGGTGGATGAGGCACATTCGACGGGCGTATTCGGGAGGACAGGGGGTGGCCTTACGGAATGCTTTTGCCTACAGGGGCAAATCGATGTTGTGATGGGGACTCTAAGTAAAGCTCTGGGTAGTGTTGGGGGTTATATTTGCGGAAGGTCCGTCTTAAGGGAGTACTTGGTAAACCGCTGCCGCGAATTTATTTACACGACCGCACCCAGCCCTGTCGCCTCAGGGGCGGCATTGGCTTCACTCGAAGTCATTCAAAACCAACCCGAAATTCGAAAGAAGCTTTGGGCCAATGTTCATTTTCTGAGAAATGGGCTTGAGAGCCTCGGCTTTGATCTTATGGGCTCGGAAGGCCCCATCATCCCCATAAAGACCGGCGAACCTAGAAAAACACTTAAGGTAAAAGAGGCGCTGATGAAGGAAGGGATATTTTCCGCGGCAATCAGGCCGCCGACCGTCTCTAAGGGAACGGACAGGATTCGGCTTTCTGTTACCGCGGACCATCAGAAGCGGGATCTTGAGAAGGTTTTGATTACTTTGAAGAAGATAAAGGACAAAGTGTTATGAACTTAGCCAAAGCAAAGCGCCTTGAGGCATGGGACAAAAAATATATTTGGCACCCTTTCGCGCAGATGAAGGAGTGGCGCCGCGATCCGCTGGTGGTGATCGAAAAGGGGGAAGGAAACTATCTTATCGACACGAAGGGGCGGCGATACCTGGACGGGGTCTCATCGCTTTGGTGCAACGTGCACGGCCATCGCGTGCGGTCGCTTGACCGCGCGGTCAAGAATCAGATAGACCGTATTTCCCATTCGACTTTTTTAGGGTTGTCCAACGTCCCAGCGATCGAGCTATCCAAGAAGTTAATAGACATTGCCCCCAAAGGGCTCTCGAAGGTGTTTTATTCGGATTCGGGGTCCGCCTCCGTTGAGGTGGCGCTCAAAATGGCATTTGGTTACTGGCGGGCGAAAGGTCTCAAGCAGAAGAACACCTTTTTAAAATTAAAAAACGCTTATCACGGGGATACGCTTGGTTCCGTCAGCGTCGGAGGCATTAACCTCTTTCATGAGACGGATCACCCGCTCCTTTTTAAAACGCTC
>CAZBAY010000237.1:0-2241 GCA_964489945.1 uncultured Planctomycetia bacterium | reverse complement strand
AAGCTTTTCGCCGGCGGGACCGATGAGGGCGGTCAAGCGGGCTTCCACGTTCATGTGGATGTCTTCCAGCTCATCCTTGAAGACGAAATGACCAGCCTCGATCTCGGCCCGGACTGTTTCGAGCCCTTCGCGGATCGATTTTTCCTCTCCCGCGTCGATCAGACCGCTAGCCCGAAGCGCCTCAGCCCACGCCAAGCTGCCGTCAATATCCTGGGCATAGAGCCTGCGGTCGAAGTCAATGGACGCGTTGAGGCGCTTCATGGCTTCACCGAGACTTTTTTTGAATCGTCCGCTCCGCATAGCTAGCTATTGGATTTGTTGCTTCGCAACACTGCAAAAAGAAAACTTGCGTCTTTCCGTCAATTGCGTTCGTCCCTTCAATCAACCTTGCTCCAGGTACGCAGCCTCTTCATAGCGGTTGAGGACCATGGTCCCAAAGCCCTTGACCGTGAAGACCTCATAAAGGAGGGCATTCCTTTCAAGCCCATTGATGATGTGGGCGCGCTTCACGCCTTTCTTCACCGCTTGAATCGCTGCGGTTACCTTGGGAATCATGCCGCCGCTCACTGCCCGAGCGCGGATGAGCTCTTCGGCGGTTTCCACGGTCAAGTAGGAATAGCGGCTTGAGGGATCGTCCACATTCTTGAGAACTCCGCTGACATTGGAGAAAAGAAAGAGCTTTTCCGCCGGAAGCGAGCCCGCCACGTCCGCGGCGATCGTGTCAGCGTTGATGTTGAGGACGTTTCCGTTTTCGTCCGCGCCAAGAGAGGCCACGACGGGCACGAAGCGGTTTTCGAGGAGAACGCGCAAGATTTCGGGGTGAACGTCGCGAATGTCGCCGACATTCTGAAAATCGACCTCGCGGACCTGTCCCGTGGCCTCGTCAACGATTTTCCGGGGAGGGCGCCGCACCGCATCGATCAAGTTCCCATCGACGCCCGAGAGGCCTACGGCCGCAGTGCCGTGACGCCGAAGAGCGGAAAGAATGTCCGTGGAGATTTTCCCCGCGAAGACCATCTTTGCCACCTCGAGCATCCGGTCGTCGGTGATCCGCCGCCCGTCGATCTTCTCTGATTCGATCCCCAGTTGTCTTGCGAGCTCCGTAGCCTGGGGGCCTCCGCCATGAATGATCACAATTCGGATGTTGAGCTCGTGAAGGAGCGAGATCTCCTCGGCAAGACCATCCATCCGCTGCGGGTCAGAAACGATCTCGCCCCCGAACTTGATCACGAAGGTCTTGCCGCGATATTGCTTGATATAGGGTAGGGCTTGCTTGAGTAGGCTTAGATCTTCCACGGAAAAAGACTTCCACGAGTTGAACGAAAAAACCGCCGGTGAACGAAAAGACCCACACCTTTTCAACGGACTGGTGTGGGTCAGCCAATCTAAGACTCGTTATCCTGGCGCTCGGTATCCTGGTGATATCCCGCGAGCGGAGAATTAACTTCGAGGAATAGCTATATTGGCCTCCCCTCAAAATGGTCAAGGCATCTAAATCGGGCAGAATTCATGTGCAAAGTATACTCTCTCGGCCGTGTTTCGCTGTAAGGCACTCAATTTATAGCCTTTTCAGAGCAAGCGGAAAAGAAAATTTTGCTGCCGGGCGCCTTTCGACTAAAATCCTCCCCCACACCGGCTACGGAGAAACCAAAGATGTCTCAAGAAATCAAGCTACCTCCCATCCTCGAAGGAAAAAATGGGGTGATTCTCGGGGTGGCTAACAAGCGAAGCATCGCCTGGGCCATTTCCAAGGCGGCTAGCGACGCGGGGGCTCAGCTCGCCTTCACCTATCAAGAAAAGTTCAAGGACAAAGTCGCGGAGCTGGCGAAGGGGCTTCCGGCGCCAGCCCGGCTTTATCAATGTGACGTTACTTTGGACGAGGACATCGAAAAGCTCGGGGAGGCCTTGAAGCGCGATTTGGGGAGCCTCGATTTTCTGGTCCACAGCCTGGCGTTTGCCGACCGCCAGGACCTGGAAGGGACTTTCCTCAACACCTCGCGAAAGGGCTATCACTTGGCGCAGGACGTGAGCAGCTTTTCGCTCACCGCCTTGGCTCGCATGGCTGCGCCCCTCATGGAGCGCGGGGGAAGCATCCTCACGCTAACTTATCTGGGAAGCGAGCGCGCCGTGAAAAACTATAACGTCATGGGGGTTGCCAAAGCGGCCCTCGAGGCTTCGGTTCGCTACTTGGCCGTCGATTTAGGACCAAAGCAAGTCCGCGTCAACGCCGTCTCAGCCGGC
>CAZBAY010000236.1:0-5469 GCA_964489945.1 uncultured Planctomycetia bacterium | reverse complement strand
CGTGGACCTCGTCAACCAGGGCATCACGAACAGGGTCTTGACCAACGGCCTCACGCGGTACGGCATCGACCTTTACGTGATCCGCGATAAATCTTTGCACAAAGTCGAATACGACGCCAAGACCGGAGAAAATAGGATCGTCGAAGAGGTGGACCTGCTTAAAACGCTGTCCGAGGACGAGCTGGAAAAGCTGGGGGGGATCCTCTACGCCACGGGCAAAGCCATCCAACATCATATTGCGGGCGCGGAAGGCCCCATCAGCCGTGACGCGAAATCCAAAGCGCTTTATAAGAACATCCAAGCCGGCGCCGCGGACGAGATCCACGCCTTTATCAACAGCAGTCCGCTGATCCTGGGCCAGGGGCAGGGGGAATTCAAAAAATTGGGCCTCGTCAACCCGAGGCGCTACATCGAATTGAGGAACCAGTCACGCCTCCTCTGGACCGTCTACATGGCGGTGGTGGAGCAGGCGGTGGTGAAGCGTGATGGACAGATCGACCACGATGATCCGCAAAAGAACCAGGAAAATGTCGTGCAAGCCGGCCGCGGCCGGTGGACGCTCAATGAAAAAACGGTGGAACAGCTGTGGAGCCGGTTCGGGGAGCATCCCGAATTCGCTGGCGAAAAGGGAAAACAGGCTTTCAAAGAGCTCGTCGAATCGGCGACAAGCATCTCCTTGAAAGGCGACAGCGAATTGGGCTTGAACGACGACGGAAGTTACACCGTGCGGAGCCAGCAGACCGGGTCGCCCCAGAAAGACACGATCCTGGGAAGCAAGTTCGAATCGGTTTTCGCCACGATGAAATCTGTGTTCCGGGCCGAGATGGTGCTCCACAACCGAAAGGCCGAGGAGATCCTGGACAGCCCGCGCCTCAATGAATACATGGAAAAGGTCGGGGACTCGGTCCTGCACTTCACGAGCTTTAGCATCAACGCCGCGCGCGTGCTGGAGATCCTCGGCGTCAAAAAATTCATCCTCGGATCCGCGACGCTTGAAGGCGTTAAGCAAACCTTATCGGAAGCGTCCACGGAGCGCCTGACGACGGTGTCGAAGGAAGATTCTCTCGAGGCGACGTCCAAAAGCGAGGTGGTCGCCGACCGCGCCGCGCAGGACAAGGCGGTGCTTCGGATCATACGGGAAAAGCTCATTAGCGATTTCAAGGAAGGTGACGACGCCTTTCTGGTCACGGACACAGGCCCTTCCTCTCTGAGGAGGCGTTACGAGGCGGTCCGCAAAACCGCCAACACGCCCGAAGGCAAGGTTTATCGCGCGGGAATGCTTGTCAACGTGCTCCTTATCCGGACGCAGAATGAAAGCGACGTGGAAAGCGAGGTCTCTTTTTACAAGGACGGAAAAGAGGTCCGGCTCAAAATGACCTTTAACGAGGCGTTTAACTTCGCCAAAGGAAAGTTTTTGGACAGGGTGGAAAACAGGGTGAATAACAGGGATCCTGCCCCGAAAGTGCTTGTGTTCGGCCAGGGCATCAATGAAGGGTCCAACCTCTTTGGCCATCCCGCGGGCAGGGCCTCGGTCATCCTGACGCAAGTCGTCCCTTACGACACGCTGGTTCAAACCAGCCGCCGCATCAACACCGACAAACGCGCGAAAGGAGATTTTTACCAGGTGGTGGACGCCTCCGATGTCAGGCGCCTTACCATGGAAGAAGCCAGCCAGCTTTTGCTGGAAAAGGACCCGGGCAAACAGAGAGAACTGCTCGTCAGGATCCAGCAGCAGCTCCTTTCCGAAGCCGACTCGATGAGCACGGTGACGGTGATGAAAGACCGCGCGAAGGTCCAGGGGACGTCGCGCCTAGAGCTGGAGCTCCGTATGCGGGCGTACCGCGCGGCCCGTCCGGCCATTTCGGCTCCCGCGCAGATCACCGCCAACACTCCCTCGACGTTCGGCCAGGTGGGTGAGACCGTACGGAAACAGCATCTGGTCGTTTACGGGGACGACGATGACGAAGAAAAACGCGCGGCCGCCGCCGCGGAGGAGGTCGAAAGGATCCTGAAGGCTCATCAAGGAGAAAGCGGCATGGCCAGGGGCCTTCTTTCCTATATCGGCCAGGTGATGATGTACGCGGCCCAGACGATCAGCCAAAGGTCCCAGGACGCCTCCTACCGCGAAAACGTTCTTAAGCCGTCCGTCAAATTCCTCACGGCGCACGCGGATGATCTGGATCTCAGCACGGAGGACCGGCAATTTTTGGCGCAGGCAGCGCGGGCGGCCGAAGAGGGGCGGCCCCTTACCCTCGCGGAAGGGTTAAAACTGGCCATTCTCCTTGATAAAGGAGGCCTCATCCAATTCAGCAACGTCGGTCACCGGAACGTCAATACGCTGGAAAACACGATCGCGCCCATTCTGGTCCTCGCCGAATCCAGCGGCGCCCGCCTAGAGGACGTTTCAGAGCGGGACATCATCCATTTTCTTTCTCTTCGTTCGCCCGAAAACGTCCAGGAGGACGATGCCCGCGAAGATCCGGGGCTCGCCGCCGAGAGACTCAGCGCGATCCTCAAGCGGTTTGGGGGCAACAAAGCCCTCGGGAAGACGGAGCGGGATCTGATCGCGAAGTCCACCCAGGAACTGCGCCAGCACAGGAGGCGCTCGAGAAATCCAGGGAAAATTTTGACAAGGAGATAAAAACGGGGGACACGGAAAAGATCAAGAACGCGTCCTTGAACCATGCCAAAAAACTGCAGGAGTACAAAACCGCCCAGCTTTCCATGCTCGGGGCGCTCCAGAAAGCCGACGGCCGCATCCAAGACCGGGCCAATGTCGCGGGCGCGCGCATGGCGGTCCTGACGCTGGCGGGCGCGCTCACGCCGGAAACCGCGCGCTCGCGGGGCGTTTTGAATGAAGAGACGATCCGGGGACTGGGCAAGACCTCTTTCGAGGACCTCGCGCAGAGCCACGGGCCGAAACTCGGAAAGGCGCTCAACGCTTTGGATCTACCCAAGGATCAACCGGCAGGTCCCGCCACACAAGCGCTGATCGCTTCGAGACTGGCAAAAGGCCAGCCGGTAGACAAAACATCGCTCATCGCGGACAAGTCCCTCCAAACCGCGCTGGCGCTTGATAAAACGTTGCTCGAAAAAGGGCAGATCACGCTGGAAGACGTGCAGGCGCTGACGCCAGGCGCGCGGCTCTCTCAGGAGCAGGAAGCCCTGATCGGCGAAATGTTCGGCCTGGGCTCGACGTGGCTTGCCGAGGCGGAAGCGGCGGCGGCCGACAAGAAACTGGCGGCGCTCGCCGGCCCCCGTTTCGCGCAAACGGCTTCGATCCAGAGGCTCGTGTCGCTTTCCCGCGCGTCGTCGGATATCGAGAGGCTCCGCGCGGCGCGGAACATCAAAAAACAGGGCACGCTCCGCTACCAGGACATCCAGACCGTCATGGAGCGCCATGACCTGTCCGGCAGTCTGGATAGGGCGGCGCTTCTGGCGCTTTCGGGCCTTGTCGAAGAAAGGGACCTCGAGAGATTTTCGGACCTGTCCCAGTATATCCAGGACCCTTATCTTAAGGTTTACAGCGATGCTCTAGAAAAGGCCGGCGGGAAATTTAACATGGAGGACGCGAAACGTTTTGAAAATTTTGCCGCTCTGCCGGCGACGGACGTCCAGGCCCAAGGGATCCAACGGGCCGCTTCGTTCACCGCTTTCGCGGACCGGCTCGATGCCGGCGCGTCACTCCTGGGTTCCTTCCATCCCCGCCTCGGAAAGGACGTCTCCCTCACGGAGCTCATCCGGCACTCGTCCGCGACGAACAAGGACGCGGGGAGCTTTTTGGACCTTGTCGACGCGTCCGAATATTCCAAACCCGGCAACGAGTCGCTGAAAAAGGCGATCGCCGAGATCCGGGCCATTGCCGGGAAGAAAAAAGGAAGGATCACCGTCGAAGAGCTCGGCAAGGTGGCCGTGGATTATTACCGAGAGGCCTATGGCGAGATCACCACCGCGAATTGGAACAGTTTTACGGCGGAGCTTTTCCGGAAAAGCTTCAACCCGCTTTTCAGGATTTTGCGCGCGTACCGGCCGGAGATCGAGGACGAGGAATACGGCCATCTGGCGGAAGCCATCCCCGCAAGCATGCTTGTCAGTGAAAGGGTGGGTGCCTTGACGGGAGTGGATGACAAAGGGCAGAAGGTCCATCAGGCTTTTGAGGATATACGCGCGAAAGATAAAGCCACACGCCAGGCTGCCACGGACCGCCTCCTGGCGGCGGAAGCCGCTATCTTTCAGTCCGGGGAACGGGGCGGAGCCGTCACGAAGGGCACGGATCTCAAGGAGCTCGAGGTTGGCGATATTTTCTACGACAAAAAGTCCGGGCTCTTGTATCACGTGGTGAGCAAAGTCGGCGACAAAATCGAGGTGATGACGACGGGCCAGCGGAACGCCGGATCGAGGAAGTTCGGCGATCTGCACAAAACGCCGCGTCCTGAGGATATCCTGTCCCGTCCGGTGCCATTCGTGCCGACGGATCTGGTCGAAAAAGTCGTCGTGGTGCCCGCCGCGAAAGGCCTCGCCTATGAGAAATACAGCCAGAGGGGCGTCCAGTTTTTCATTTCCAACGAATCGGAAATTCTCGAGGCGAATACGGCGCTGGCATACGCGGAAAAAGATTTGGACAACGCCCGGATCGCGGGAGAGGCTCAGAAGATCCGCGAAGCGGAAGCCAAAACGCAGGCCGCCCGCGAAAAAGTCACGGCACTTCAGAGTGAGCTCAAGCAGAGGGCGGACGCCATCAAGCAGAAGGACGAGGACAAATACGATATGCGGGACACCGCCCCCTGGGTCGTCGACCCGCTGAAGTACGAGGCGGATTCGGTCTGGATGACAACGGCGCGCGAAATGATCGTCCGTTATAAGGAGGAGAACGAGCGCCGGATCGAGTCCATGGCCGCGATGGGCGTGCCGAAAGACAAGATCTATGACCTCGTACACGTGGATGTTTACAAGGACACGACGCCCAACCGTTCGGACTTCGCGCAAAACAAGAACTATCGCTACAACGCCGGCAGGAACCGGCACGAGTTCGAAGTGAGTGTCAGCGACTCTCTCATCGACAAGATGGTCGCCATGCGTTCCACGGGCGACGGAGGGGAACTGCGCTACCGGCAGAGCAGTCTCACCGGTATCCTGCACGAAACGGGACACTCGCCCATCGTGGGCGCCAATATCGATGACCACACATTCCGGAAGGACAACCGGGATGACCGCCGCGCGGTGGTCGTCACGGCGGGTCTTTTGCCTTTCAGCCTGAAGGAGGAGGTCCCGCAGGAGGCCAAGGCGCGCAAGCGCCGCCTGCAGGCGCTGCAGGAGCAAATAGCCCGGGACCCCGAAACGGCCGCCGATTATCTTCTTTATCTGAACGCGACCGGCGTGGTGGCCCCTCAAGACATGGACGCCCTCAACGAAAAGATCGCCCGCGGGGACCGCTCGACGCTCAGCAGCGGCCAGCAGTCGCTCATCAAT